>CAJWOI010000247.1 GCA_913044255.1 uncultured Alphaproteobacteria bacterium | reverse complement strand
ACTGACCGGGCCATTCTTCGATTTTGACAGCTTTCAATCCACGCGAAAGAGCTACGTTCATTCGTTCACTAAGTTCATCGAGATTTGAGCCGGGGGGATAAACCGTTGCGTAGGGCGTAACACGTTTTAACGGTTCAAAATCACTAGCAGCAGTGGTAAATGAACGCCATATCAACTCATGCACGGGTCTTCCATACACTTTGCCTGATATGTCCCATAGTGCTGTTTCAACAGCACCAATCGCACCTATGACTACTCCTCTCCTACCAAATACTCCAGTTGAGTTGTACATCTTCTGCCATAAGCGTTGAACTTGCGTAGGGTCTTCTCCCAAAAGTAAAACTTCAAGACCTAAAGATGCGCGAACAATCGCATCAATGATGATGCTAGGAGCCTCACATTGACCTATCCCACTAACACCTTCATCGGTATTGACCCGCACCAATGTGATGTCGTAGCCACCAGTACTCGCAGGAACACCATCAGATTCTGAAAAGGACGGATTCCAAGATATGACGGTTCCATCTGAATCGTCACGCAGAGCAATGGTTTCAACGCTGGTGATTTTCATTTACACACAAAAACTTTCTACTCGTTTGACAGGGCTACTTTCTTCACTCCATCAGGAAAATAACTTTGCAGTCGATCATATTCTGAGCGGAGATCTTCATGCGGTTCCCAATCTGCTCCGTATCGAACTCCGCGAACTCCTGCCTGCAACATCTCTTTGGTACATCCGAAGCAGGGCCTCCAAGTTGTATATAAAAGAGATCCATCCACTGATATTCCGAAGCGAGCTGCAGAGAGCAAAGCATTTTGTTCAGCGTGAACACATATACAAAGATCGTAACCTGTACCCGATGGATATCGTTCCCGATTGGAGCATCGATCACATCCTCCCTCATCACAGTTCATCGTTCCGTGCGGAGTCCCGTTATAGCCGGTAGAAACAATATGCCCTTCACGAGCTAACACTGCTCCAATGTGGCTGCCCTTACAATTGGCCCTAGCCCTTACACCTACTGCTATCGACATCATATACTCGTCAATACTAGGTCGAATTGGTCTTGTATCTGGCAACTCAGGTAACGTCCTTGTTAACTACGTTATGGAATTTATAAGATAGTCCTGCACGATTTGCACATCTCTTGACTGCTATCCTAGCTTGAGATCGGATATTGTGCCCCAGAAATTGGTTTAATTTGAAGCACAATAACCGGCCATTAATTGAAACAACAACAAGCTTTTTGCAATTTAATAATTACTAATCTATGACTTCAACTTCGTCTGGTTTTTACGATAACCCTGACTCACTTCCAAACTCAAAAGGACGATTTGGCCCTTACGGCGGAAAGTTCGTACCGGAAACGTTAATGGCCGCACTTGATGAACTGGAAGTTGCATTCGATGAAGCCAAACAGGATGATTCATTCTGGAAAGAGTTTGAAGATTTACTTGCTAACTACGTAGGTCGACCGACAGCCCTTTATTACGCCAAAAACCTCACAGAAAAACTCGGCGGAAGCCAGATTTACATTAAACGAGAAGATCTCAACCACACTGGCGCACACAAGATCAATAATGCTATTGGGCAAGCTCTTCTAGCAAAACGCTTGGGCAAAAAACGTATTATCGCTGAGACAGGAGCAGGTCAGCACGGAGTAGCCACTGCAACGGTTTGTGCACAAATGGACCTCGAATGCATCGTATATATGGGCGAAGAAGATATAAGACGGCAAGCCCAAAACGTCTACAGAATGCGCGAACTTGGCGCATCAGTAGAATCAGTCACATCGGGCAGCAAAACACTAAAAGACGCTATTAACGAAGCAATCCGTGATTGGGTTTCAAACGTAGAAACCACTCATTACATTATTGGCAGTGCGGTCGGCCCACATCCATACCCAAAGTTAGTCCGTGATTTTCAATCAGTTATTGGTGTTGAAGCACGTAAACAAATCATAGAAATGGCCGGACGCCTTCCAGATTACGTGGTGGCGTGCGTGGGAGGCGGATCAAACGCAATAGGTATTTTTTCAGGATTCATTCAAGATGCCAAGGTGGGATTAATAGGTGTTGAAGCATCGGGCGAAGGCCTCGATGGTCGTCACGCTGCAACTATGACAAAAGGACGTCCAGGCGTACTACATGGGTCACTAAGCTACTTATTACAGGACGAGTACGGCCAGGTGACCGAAGCACACAGCATCTCAGCAGGACTTGACTACCCAGGAGTAGGACCTGAACATAGTTACCTTAAAGATTCAGAACGCGCCACCTATGTGTCTGCAACAGATAACGATGCCCTTGAAGGATTTAGACTACTTAGCCGAACTGAAGGAATAATCCCCGCACTAGAACCAGCTCACGCCATCGGGTACATGATGAAATGGGTCCCAACGCTATCAAAAGACCAAACTGTACTGCTGCTTTTAAGCGGTCGTGGCGATAAAGATCTCGAGACAGTTGCTGCAGCATCAGGAGTCGAATTCTAGTAACTTCTATTTGATTAAAGCCCAAATATAAAATCACACAAACTACAATAGCCAACTTGACCAAGAATATTTCTATCGCATGTCAGCAACTAAACCCCCAATGGCAGGTCCGCTAGAAGGAATCCGTATTATCGAATTCGGTAGTTTTGTGGCCGGGCCTTGGGGCGGGCAACTGTTAGCCGATATGGGCGCCGATGTCATAAAAGTCGAGCCGCCTTCCGGCGATCCATGGAGACATGCAACTCCGTTCGCTCCTAACGAAAGCCGAGTATTCCTCCCATTAAACAGGGGAGTACGGAGTATCTGTATCGACCTGAAACGGAAATCATCGGAAACTGTTTTACGTAAACTTATCGAAGCATCTGATGGGATTATTTCAAATAACCGCGTTGACACCGCAAAAAAATTAGGCATCGACTACGAGTCTGTTTCGACAATAAACCCTCAACTAATCTACGTTGATATCACAGCGTACGGCCCTAAAGGACCAATGGCCGATATGCCGGGGTTCGATCTGATATTACAGGGATACTCAGGAGCTGTAGCAAGCGAAGGCAAAATAAAAAACGGCCACCCCGAAGTAGTTTGGTCATCATCTTTCATAGATTTTTCTACAGGTTATGCAGCAGCAAACGGCATCCTTGCTGGAATTATCGGAAGAGGTAAAACTGGTAAAGGGCAACTAATTTCAACCAGCCTTCTTGGAAATGCTATAGGCATGCAAACATTGCGGATTGCTGATATCGAAGGAATTCCAGCCCCCGCGAAGATATGGCATGAAAATGTTTACCCAGATTTAGTTGAACAGAGTGCTAGTTACGAAGAAATTCAAAAAAGCTACCAACAGGCCGTAAGGCCATCGATCTACCACTGTTACTACCGCGCATACAAGACTCTGGATGGCGGACTAGCCCTTGGAACGCTCGCTGTGCACGCTAGAAAACGCCTTTTGGATGTACTTGGATTAAAAGACCCAAGAGTGACCAACCCGGATTATGACGATACTACGTCAGACGCGATATCCCAGAGCAAACGCCTGGTAAGTAAATTCGAACAGATCTTCGCAAGCAAATCTACTAAACACTGGTTCAAAAAGCTGCGCGCCCACGATATACCCTGCGAACCGATTCGGTATGTGGAAGAAATGATCGATGATGAACAAGTTTTAGCCAATAAATACGTCATCGAAATGAATCATCACACCGGGAAAAAAATACGAACATCAGGTCCGGTAGTAAGATTCGGGGACGGTATGCCCGAAGAAATCCCTTCCCCCGCTCTAGGCCAACATACCGATGACATTCTAATGGACGTGGGCTTCAGTAAAGATCAAATTACTAAACTACACTCAGATGGATCAGTCGCTTAAATCTGGTTTAGCTTGCGGTGCTATAAGGCATTGAGTATTAAAAAGTCCAAACGACAAATCAACTAATAAATGGTTTGCCACGAACTCCAGCTTCATATATCGGACGTTCAGGACGCTTACGGCCAAGTGAAGATGTCGGACCCATAGGGCGAAATTCATCTAGAATCGAGATCGTGACGGCTTCAAGACGGATACCTTCTTCCCTGTATCTTGCCAAATTATCGAGGGCAATATCTGACAATCCTGATATTGGTCGCTGTTCATCAGGAAACTTTCGTATACATCTGCGTTCCGGAACCACCGCTGGACGTGGAGTAGCCGTATCGCATGCATGGGCCCACGGACACATGTAGGCAATACATGTTGTTAGTTCACCTGACATGGGTGCAGCCGCCGTTGATAACCCGATACGTGCAAGAGCATCACGCTGCGAACGACGTAGATTTCTACTACGCCTATTCAATCCGGTTTTAGAAATTCTAGGCAATCAAGTTTTCTCAATATCGATTATGCAATCTAACAATCGTTGCACAATCCCAACGGTAGGATTAAACCCGATGTCCGATTATGCCGATAACCCGGGCACTCATGTGCTGCTCACTAATCCTGTAAATCAAGAATTGATAATCAATTTATTCTGTTCTTCATAATGCCTTACGAGCAGAGAGGACGATAATTCTGCTATCGCAAACAACGATGCTTGTTTATATGCTAGGTATATTGTGATGACCTGAATTCACATCACTGAATATTACAAGTAAAAAATTGGGTGAAATACTAATGAATATCGTCATAGGACAAGGTTGATTCCTTGACACCTCCAGATCCAGTAAACGTCCCAATATCTTCTCTGCAAGAAATATTTGCGCACGCTCGCGAATCGTTTCCAGACGAATGCTGCGGGTGGCTTACCGGAGAAAAAAATTCTCGCACTGCA
>CAJWOI010000246.1 GCA_913044255.1 uncultured Alphaproteobacteria bacterium | reverse complement strand
TGTCGAGGCCCGAGACGGCACATGCGTGTGCGATTTCTGCACCCATCATGCCCGCACCGAGTACGCCTACGGTTCGGAAGGTAGTTCTGGGTTTTCCTTTTGGCCTACGAATCAGTTGATTGGCATCTTTCATGTGAAAGAAATTGGTGCGGATCATGTTTTTTGCGACATTATCCAACAAAACATGTGCGAACCAACGTGACTCGATCCGAAGGGCAATATCAATTGGAACTTGTAGCCCTTCGTACAGGCATGACATGATCGCCTGGTGTGCCGGATAATTCCCTCTGGTCTTACCGTGCAATAATGCATTGCCGGCCGTGAAGTTTTGCATTCCAGTTTGGCTCCATACGCCACCGTCTGGAACTGAGAAGTCTCGTTTATCCCATGATTTCACAGGATCTGCTGAATCACCGTTGAGCCAAGTGCGTGCTGCGTCCAGCAAATTGTCTTTCGGTACGGTTTCATCGATCAGGCCGTTTCGGAGAGCAGTGGCTGGATCAAACGATTTTCCTTCCAACAAAACTTGAGCTGCTGTGCGTATCCCAATCATACGAGGGAGTCGCTGGGTGCCACCGCCACCCGGCAATAAGCCGAGCTTTATTTCTGGGAATCCTACTCTAAGATTAGTTTCGTTGGAGGCTATCCTATGGTGACAAGCAAGACACAGTTCGTAACCACCACCCAGGGCTGAGCCATTTATAGCTGCAACGAAAGGTTTACCGCCCGTTTCAATTCTTCGATTAATTTCGTGTATCTTGGTACAGAAATCCATTACCTGTTGGGCTTCTGATAAACCGACTAGGACATTTAGGTCGGCACCCACATGAAATTCGGCTTTTCCAGAAGTGATGATAACGCCTGAGACGGATTTATCACTCAACGCCTTGTTCACTGCGTTGGAATATGCCTCATAAGATTCGAGACTGAGTATATTTTGCGGGCCATCCATATCCCAAATAACACACGCGATCCCATTGCTCTCCTCGTAATGGATCATGTAGTTTTCCCCGTCTCAAAACGCGTGAAGCCCGGATCTATTGTCCGGGCTTTATTGGCGTTAGATCAGACCTTATTTATGTTCGGTTCCGTTTGTCGCCTTAAACCCGTTCAATCACTGTAGCTGTTCCCATGCCTGCGCCGACACAGAGGGTTGCTAGACCCGTTTCCAATTCACGCCTTTCCATTTCATCGAGTAGCGTCCCGAGAATCATGGCGCCAGTTGCGCCTAAAGGATGACCCATAGCGATTGCGCCACCGTTGACGTTGATTTTTTCGTGTTCGACATCCAGTTTTTCCATGAAACGCAACACAACTGCGGCAAATGCTTCGTTGAGTTCGTAGAGGTCAATATCATTGGAAGACATGCCTGCGCGTTTGAGCGCTTTTTCACTGGCGTGGCTTGGGCCCGTCAACATGATCGAAGGCTCGGTACCAATTGAGGCGAAGGATTTAATTCGTGCTCTCGGTTTCATGCCCAAGCGAGTGCCGATCTCTTTGGTTCCCACAAGGACGGCGGCGGCGCCGTCGACAATGCCAGATGAATTACCAGCATGGTGCACATGATTAATTCTCTCTACTTCCGGATATCGTTGGATGGCCACATTATCGAAGCCGAATTCGGCACCATGTTTTTGAAAAGATGGATCTAGGGCGGCTAGACTCTGCATGGAGGTAGTTGGGCGTAGATGTTCGTCCCGATCGAGGACGGTAAGCCCGTTCTGATCTTTGACCGGTGCTACCGAGTTGCAGAAGTATCCCGTTTCCCAGGCAGCCGCTGCGCGTCGTTGTGACTCAACGGCATAGGCATCTACATCGTCGCGGCTGTAGCCGTACTTGGTAGCGACTAAGTCAGCAGATATGCCTTGGGGAATAAAATATGTCTTGAATGCGACATCCGGATCGACCGGCCATGCCCCGCCGCCGGCAGACATGGGAACACGGGACATCGATTCCACGCCACCACCAATGGAGAGATCTGCCTGGCCTGACATGATTTGGCCAGCGGCCATGTTTACTGCTTCCAGCCCTGATGCACAAAATCGATTGATTTGCACGCCGGAAACCGACTGATCGTAGTCAGCGTAAAGAACGGCGGTTCGCGCGATATCGGCGCCTTGATCTCCGACTGGCTCTACACACCCTAGAACTACGTCGTCCACTTCTGCAGTGTCTAGTTGATTTCGTTCGCGAAGTTCCCGAAGAACGCCTGCTGCTAGCCTGACCGGCGTAATTTCGTGCAACGATCCATCCTTTTTGCCACGCCCGCGTGGAGTTCTCACCGCATCATAAATATACGCATCGGTCATAACACTGCTTCCTCTATTAGGCACACCATTCACAGAGAACGGCTTATCAGTTCTTTCATAATTTCCGAGGTGCCACCATAAATACGTTGCACTCGCGCATCAGCCCAAGCTCGGGCTATCGGGAATTCCCACATATAGCCATATCCTCCATGCAATTGCACACATTGGTCAAGCACGCGGCCCTGAAGTTCCGTTGTCCAAAGTTTGACCATTGCTCCGGTCGTGGCATCCAGATGACCATCAAGGTGTAGCTCGAGGCATCGGTCGAGAAAGGCGCGCGCAGCAGTAATATCAGTTTTTAATTCTGCTAGCTTGAATCGCGTGTTCTGGAACTCCGCGATGGGCTTTCCAAATGCTTTCCGATCGCGTGTGTACGTGATTGTCCAGTCGAGTGCCGCTTCACAAGATGCCACCGCCCCAATGGCGATAAGTAGTCGTTCCTGAGGCAATTCCTGCATTAGCTGCTTGAAGCCTCCACCTTCCTCACCGAGTAGATTGGTGCGTGGTACCCGGACATTTTCGAAAAATAGTTCCGAGGTGTCTTGGGCTTTCAGGCCAACTTTTTCCAGATTGCGCCCACGGCTAAATCCTTCACGGTCAGTCTCCACGAGTACGAGGCTAGTGCCGTGGGCCCCCTTACTAGGTTCGGTCTTGGTGACAACGATAACCAGGTCTGCATTCACACCGTTGGTGATAAAAGTTTTTTGGCCGTTTATTAAAAGTTCATTGCCGTCAGGAATCGCTGATGTCTTAATTGCCTGCAAGTCACTCCCGGTTTCTGGTTCGGTCATGGCGATCGCTGTGATTACTTCCCCGGTAACCATTCGTGGCATCCAGTGCCTTTTCTGTTCCTCAGATCCGTACCGTAGTATGTAGGGCGTAGTTATGTCGGTATGGAGTGAAAAACCTGGTCCGGAGGCGCCTGCCCGGGCCAATTCCTCTATGACAATGGTCGAGTGCAAAAAATCTCCACCTGGGCCGCCATAAGACTCGGGCACCGTACAACACAGGAGTCCTGCCTGTCCGGCTTTAAGCCAGGCGTCTCGTGATACTCTGCCGTTCTTTTCCCATTCGTCATGATGAGGCGTGATTTCGGTTTCGACGAAGCGGCGCACAGAATCCCGGAAAATATTATGTTCTTCTGTAAACAGAGGACGAGGCAGCATTAGATTGGTTTCAGTCCGTACGATATTAATTAGGAATAATTGGCCTTAGTTGGCGTTTCCAATTGTAGCGGAAAGTGCCCTTGTTTTGGAAGTGTTTGAAACATGGTTGGTGCAATTCTCAGCCAAACAGGCGTTTATTGCTTGAACAAATGGTTTTGGAATAGATGGAGTGTTCGTTGTAAGGCAACTGAGGCGGATTTCTCATGGTATGGCGGGTAACCGAGACGGTTGAATCCGTGTTCGGCATCTGGATAAAGATAAATTTCCACATTTTCCTGATCCTGAAATTTTTGCTGGATTTTATCGCGTGCGGATAGCGAGACTCTTGGATCGTTGCCGGCAAAATGGAATACCATTGGGCATATGATGGTGCTTGCTTCTTCAAGATAATTCTCGATCTTGACCCCATAATAACTTACTGCTGCATCCACTCCTAACCGGGCGGCACATAGGTAGGAAAGTTTTCCGCCCAAGCAGAATCCCACTGAGCCTATCAGCCCAGTTGCCGTCGACATTGTCCGAAGCAACTGTACGGCGCTTTGGAGATCGATTATGAGTTGGTCCACGTCAAGGCCTTGGTTCAGTTCCCGTGCCCTCGTTTGGCCCGATTCTGTATATGGCAAATAACAATCTGGCTGAATCCGCCAAAACACATCGGGGGCTAGGGTGATGAACCCCTCGGTGGCAAAATTCTCGGCAATACTCCGAATATGTTCGTTGGAATTGTATATTTCCGGCAAGACGAGAAGGCCTGGACCGTGTCCCGATGGCGGATGGGCTATATAGGCTGCATAAGATCCATCCAGGGTGAAAATTTGGACATTCTCTCCCATAAAGTTTCCTCAAATGGAACCGATCGGATCGATGGGTAACATACCGGCGTAAGGTTGAGTTTGTTCATACACGGAACACGCTGAGATAACCGCTGCCTCCCCACGCGGCGGGCCTATTATCTGCAGCCCTACTGGCCGCTTGTCATGTGTAAATCCGCATGGGATGGAAGCTGCGGGGCAGGTTGTTAGGCTTACAACCCCGCAAATCATGAGCCAATCGATGTAGCGTTCCAATTTCGTGTCTGCGATCTCCGTCGGGTAACGGATCTGTCCATCAAATGGTGGTACCGCCGCCGCCGGACATAGCAAAAGGTCGAAGTCATTAAAAAATTTCAGGGCGCGCTGGTAAAGAGCACCCCTGGCATTGGTCGCTCGGGTAATTTCCAACGCCGAAAAGCCAAGACCAGCCTCTATATTCCAAATTATTTCAGGTTTTACCTGATCCCTGTGGTCAAGGAGGTTTGTTCGGCCAGCCGCAAATAACTGCCCTCGAAGTAC
>CAJWOI010000245.1 GCA_913044255.1 uncultured Alphaproteobacteria bacterium | reverse complement strand
AGAACAAGCGATGAGAATTGCCGTGGTCGCCGCTGGATTCAAACCTGAAGAAGCAGATGCGTTACGCCGGGCTATGGCAACATTCCGAAAAACTGGTGTTATTCGTGGTTTCCGGGACAAAATGATCAGAGGCATGACCTCCCGTGGTTACGAGCACGATTTTTCCAAACGCTGTTTTGAACAGATTGAGGGCTTCGGCGAATATGGTTTCCCAGAATCTCACGCCGCGAGCTTTGCATTACTAGTCTACGCCTCAGCATGGCTTAAGTGCCATTACCCAGCCGAATTCGCAACCGCACTGTTGAACAGCCAACCGATGGGGTTCTATGCACCCGCTCAGATCGTGCAAGACGCTCAAAATCATAATGTTGAAGTTCGACCACCTGACATCAATCATAGTTTATGGGATTGCACTTTAGAAACTGCCGAAATTGGCGAAGTAGATGCAACCAGCATCAGATCTAATGAAAATACTAAACCGCTTGCACTACGGTTGGGATTTCGCCAGATCAAACACTTCAAGAAAACCGAAGCTGAACGCTTGGTATCTGCACGCAAATGCAATTATCACAGCGTACACAATCTATGGCAACGCACTGAGATCAGCGTAACATCTCTGGAGCAACTTGCACGAGCTGACGCATTCACCTCAATTGGTCTTGGCCGACGCGATGCCCTTTGGGAAGTCAGAGGCCTAAATGTGCCACCGCCACCATTATTCGCCGATGCCGAGGCGCGACATGACACCTATTTGTTTAAACCTAAAATGAAGATTTCGTTACCCGATATGGCACTGGGAGAACAAGTTACTGAGGATTACAAAGCTCTACACTTATCTCTGAAGCAACAT
The DNA here is from genome assembly GCA_913044255.1 of uncultured Alphaproteobacteria bacterium. Taxonomy (GTDB): domain Bacteria; phylum Pseudomonadota; class Alphaproteobacteria; order UBA7887; family UBA7887. The sequence continues at coordinate 3,965 of CAJWOI010000245.1, read as the reverse complement.
CCACTCGCTCTTTTACGCAGCAAATTCGCGCTACTTGGCCTAATACAAAACCACTGTCTAGACCGCATGACATCCGGCCAGCAGGTAAAAGTAGCTGGACTAGTCCTAGTTCGGCAACGTCCTAGTACCGCTAAAGGTGTGATCTTTACTACACTCGAGGACGAAACCGGTATCGCCAATATTATCGTGTGGCCGCCGATCTTTGGACGCTATAGACAGACCGTACTCAGCGCTAAACTTCTTGGCGTCGAAGGCGAACTACAACGCGAGGGAATTGTGGTGCACGTAGTTGCTAAACATCTGATCAACCTGAGTGCCAATTTAGCAACCCTTAAAAACATAACAGAAGCGCCGCAAAACCCTCCAGCCACAGCTCAATCACAATTTTAGATTATGCGCCTATTCTGCTTCGAAAGCACACGCCGCGTCTCAATCGAATGTTGATCGTTAGCGATTATTCGATAAGAAACAACACCAATTGGGTTCACCCGCACACAAACCTCAATCCAAAATGTGAACAGAAACCTGCGGATCTGAAAGTCGTATCATTAACTTCGGAAATCTCACACCAGTTGCTACACAGCATAGGGCATTCACACCCAAGCCTCACCAAGCTAGTAAATAAACCAATTACGGCTCTAGACCTTGACCCACCTCCAAAACGCCTTCTATGCTTCGCCTGGTGGACGAGCCCCTAAAACATCGAGCTCGCCAGCGCCACATAAATCCATTGCAAACTGCCAAGGACAGGCACCGTGGCAATAGCTGCCCATAATCAAAGTGAGCAACTCTCATCGACCGGAGATGCGCTCGATACACTAAAAACTCTCGTGAAAGACGACTTGCTTGCGGTAAACCACACCATCGTAGAAAGGATGCAAAGTCCTGTCCTAATGATTCCACAATTAGCGGGCCATCTGATCTCCTCTGGCGGAAAACGGTTACGGCCCATATTAACGCTTCTTTGCTCTCGACTTTGTGGCTATCAGGGAGCTCGCCATATCCCACTTGCAGCGTGCGTTGAATTTATCCACACCGCTACGTTACTCCACGACGATGTTGTTGATGATAGTTTGTTGCGCAGGGGGATCGAGTCGGCAAACAGTGTATGGGGCAATCAGGCGAGCGTCCTCGTAGGTGATTTTCTTTTTAGCAGGGCCTTTCAGATCATGGTTGAAAATGGCTCGTTGCAAGTGCTTGGTATTCTCTCTGAGGCTTCTGCCGTGATCGCCGAGGGTGAGGTGCAACAATTAGCAAACTCCAATGATCTTGGGATCACCGAGCAAGACTGCCTATCTGTGATCAGTGCCAAGACCGCTAAACTTTTCGCGGCCGCCTGTGAAGTCGGAGCTGTCGTTTCCGAGCAACCACCTAACACCGCAGCATCCCTCGCTAACTTCGGTTTAAATTTTGGAATTAGCTTTCAATTGGTTGATGATATCATTGATTACGCCGCGACCGACTCTGCTATAGGCAAACAAGTTGGCGACGACTTTCGTGAAGGCAAGGTAACACTACCGGTTCTTTTGGCGTATATTCGGGGAGGTCGACAAGATCGGGAATTCTGGAAAAGAACAATCGAAAACGGAGAGTTGTGCGACGGAGATCTGGCTTGTGCCATAAGTTTGATGAAAAAATATGAGGTGCTCGACGACGTTAGAAAACGCGCGCGCGAATATGCGTCGGTTGCATGTAAGGCATTAGATGGGTTTCCAGACAGTCCTGAGCGCCGCTCTCTAATTGAGGCCACGAAATTCTGCGCAAATCGCTCGTACTAATCAAACGGCGGCATGAACTTCGGGTCTTTGATAGGCGAACTCCCAAAAAAGCGGCTCGGCAATTGAACTGCAAGGATAAAATCAGTTCGGCTTCACGTCTTGCTCTCCTCCAAGCTTGGCAGTATAAGGGCCGCCGCATTGTCGCACGGAGATTTTGTTCCGAAGAGTGGCCCGAACCCCATCCAAAAAACAAGGTTCTTGCCAAAGGTATATCGGGAACAAATTCACCACTTACGTTGATTAAGTAGCTCGTCGGGGCGTAGCTCAGCCTGGTAGAGCGCCATCTTCGGGAGGTGGAAGTCGCTGGTTCGAATCCAGTCGCCCCGACCACTCCCAATTTGTCGTTTCGTCTTACTTCCTCGCTTGCAGCCGATTCCTAACCGTTCCCCATGTCGAGTCAGGTTGTACGCAAAATGCGATCATGGACATATGCAAAACACAGGTTCCAACGCCCAGGCTTGCACCCAGACCTTTGGATCACAGAAAACCCAATTTCTATTCGGACCGCTTGAATTGCTTACTTAGTTGAAGCCCTTGCTCCTGATACGAGGAGCCAATTTCAGCTCCATAAACCCGCTCGGGAAGTCCCGTCAAACGCTCGTACCAAAGTCGGCCAACAATCTGTCCATCCTCAATTATGAAAGGTACCTCGTGCGAGCGAACCTCGAGCACGGCTCGAGTGCCATTTTCCCGATCATGGCGATGACCAAAACCCGGATCGAAAAATCCAGCGTAGTGAACTCGAAATTCACCAACTAAAGGGTCATACGGGATCATTTCGGCTGCGTGGTCGGGTGGAACAGTAACTAATTCCTTAGATGCCAAAATATGAAAATCACCCGGGTTTAGTATTACACCATTTCCCACGGACGAAATTGGTTCCCAAAAATGTTGGGGTTGATAATAATTAACCCGGTCTACATCAATTGCGTCAGTGTGCTTGCGTGCCTTGTAACCGACCACTCCCTCACTTGATGAACTGCGGAGATCCGCTGACACCGCTAGCCCTTTCTCGATATTGGCCTCATCCTCCGAGCGATCCACCAAACGCCATTGCTGATGCAAACGACGAAGAGAAGCATCGCTGTTGTTAGGTGTTCCCCGACGGAACCGGAGCTGATTGAGACGAGAACCTTCTCGAACCACTACCGTGAAAGCTCTCGGAGAGATTTCAGCGTAAAGAGGGCCGTTATATCCAGTCGGCACGCGATCAAACTCAATGGCATTATCAGTTATCAAGCGAGTAAAGATATCCAACCTACCAATTGAGCTTTTTGGATTGGCAACTGCCGCGATCCGACTACTTAATGCGAGCCCTTCCTTGAGTGGAACGATATAAACGCATTCCTTTTCCAGGATCGCGCCCACCCCAAGGTCTATTTCTCCCATTGTCAAATCTCGGAGCTTTTCTCGAACCGTGTTATCCAAGCCAGGCAGAAAACTAGACCGGACTCGATACGCAACACGATCAAGACGAAGGTCTAAACTCGCCGGCTGTACCTGCTCCGACAAAACTTGTTCTGGACACAGGATTTCATGGCTCCGGATCATTTCGCTAATCACCTGAGAGGGCAGAAGACCGGTGGCATGACGTGGTTCCACCAGTTGTGATGTAGATGATTTTCTAAGTAAGTCGGCTTGATCATTCATCAAACAGGCCCTTCGGTGAGAATACACGCGTCGGCATACAAACAGCGACCTCCTTACCGACAACTTTCCACTGAATCATTCTACGATCAATTTTATAGAAGAACTCGCACAACTTGTTTTGAAGGACCACATCAGCTTTCTACTTGTCTCCTGAGAATGATATCCAATCGGCCTGTCAAAGCAGCATCTTGCACCTCGGGTGAAGTGACCAACGCACTATCAAGTGCGGTTCGACATCCATATGGACAAGGAAAACAGTCTGCCGACAATTTGGGAACGACCTTGGAAACCACCGAACGCGCCTTATCCGCATTTTCAATCAAAACTTTCACGATCGCATCAACTGTAACGTCCTCATGATCGGGATGCCAACAATCATAATCGGTGACCATAGCCACAGTCGCATAGCAAATCTCGGCTTCTCGGGCGAGCTTCGCCTCGGGCATATTAGTCATTCCAATCACATCACAACCCCAGTCCTGATACAGTTGCGATTCGGCGCGGGTTGAAAATTGCGGCCCCTCCATCACCAAATAT
>CAJWOI010000244.1 GCA_913044255.1 uncultured Alphaproteobacteria bacterium | reverse complement strand
TACCGTTATCTCCATGGTGGGAACGTGGGTGCAACGAGTTGCCGTGGGCTGGTTAACTTGGGAATTGACTGGGTCAACAATGTGGCTCGGCCTGATCGCCTTTGCCGAGCTACTGCCAACAGTAATAATTGGGCCATTTGCCGGAGAAATTGCCGATCGCTTCAATCGCCTGCGGTTGTTCAAAATCTCTCAAATCCTCGCAATGACCCAATCCGCTATCTTGCTTATACTAACTGCCACCGACTCGATTACGATCGAGCTGCTATTCGTATTAACACTTTATCTCGGCGCGGTGTACGGATTTGGCCAACCTGTACGACTTTCGCTAATTCCAAGTCTCATCCGGCGTTCTGACATGCACGCTGCCATAGCCTGCAATTCCCTACTTTTTAATATAGCACGATTTGTCGGCCCAGTTTTAGCTGGCTTAGTCATAGTGAATTGGGGGATCGCGCCCGCATTTGCGATAAATATGGCAACCTTCTGTGCCCTACTATATGCAACAACACTGCTTCGCCCCCGCAAAGATAAGGTCGATCCAAAACAGTCCAGCGGCGTATTCGAAAGCATCAGGGACGGCATTAAGTACGCGATTCAAAATCACGCCATACGAACGACACTGATCTTATTTGCCTTCACAGCAGCCTTCGGCAGGCCGTTTGCCGAGCTTTTGCCGGGTTTTTCGGCAGATGTTTTCCAACGTGGCGCTCTTGGTTTGGCTTGGCTGACATCATCCGTTGGGCTTGGCTCAATAGTAGCCGGCATTTATTTGAGTCAGCGACGGAGTACAGAAGGTTTGCGGCTATTAGTCGTACTAAACACAGGACTGTTCGGCTTTGCCTTAACCGCGCTGGTAGCAACAAATTTGTTTTGGTTGGCAGTTCTCTCGGTGGCAGTAGCAGGGTTTGCAATGACAATATGTGCCGTTGGCGCCCAGTCTCTCATCCAGGATGCGGTCGACGGTGCGATGCGGGGCCGTGTGCTCAGTCTGTATGGTCTGGTGTTCCGCGCTGGAGTTGCTCTGGGAAGTGTAATTATCGGTGCTTTAGCCGCAGATTTCGGCCTTCCCTGGCCAGTGGGGCTTGCGGCATTGGCCTGTATAGCCGCGGCGATACTTTCTGGAATCGGAAAGCGTCACGCACAACAAACTAACATTTCCTAGCTCAGAACATTCCCAACTCGAGCCTCGCCTCTTCGGACATCATGTCCTGGTTCCAAGGCGGATCCCATACCAAACATACATTTACCTCACCTACCCCCTCCACTGCAGCAACAGCATCGGCAACCCATTGCGGCATATCGCCAGCCACCGGACAGCCCGGTGCAGTCAGGGTCATTTCAACCGTGACCTGGCCCCGGTCATTTACATCATTCCTATATATCAAACCAAGATCATAAATATTCACCGGGATTTCTGGGTCGAACACTGTACGCAAAGCTTCAATGATCATGGTTTTATCGGCAACCTCTGCCCCCGATGTCAAAGCAATCCCGGCATATGCGGTCCATTCACCCGGCTCTATCGGGTCTGGCATAAAATCCCGTACCGATTGGTCATCGTCTTTAGTAATCATGGAACTCTACACTTCATTCGGTCGCCACAGTGGCACCGTCTCCGTCAAGAGCAGCGGCCATGCTATGCCAGGCGAGAGTTGCACATTTTACACGCATAGGAAAATCTCGAACACCCGAGAGTGCTGTCAGTTCCTCCAGCTCTTCGGAAAACTCGACCGTTTCCTCACCAGTGACAAAATCATGGAAAAACTGAAACAATCTACGGGCCTCTATCTCCGTTTTTCCTACAATCAACTCCGTCATGATTGATGCGGAAGCAATGGAAATCGCACAACCCCTTCCTTCAAAACGGATATCTCGGACCACATTTCCCTTTAGCAAAAGATAGACGGTCACAATATCACCACACAACGGATTGTATCCTTTGGCAGTACGGTTCGACTGTTCGGGCACTCCAAAATTACGAGGACTCCGATTGTGGTCGAGAATAATTTCCTGATACAATTCCCGCAAATCAGACATCAGCCAAAAATTTCCTTTACTCTGTTAAGGCCCGTAGCCAATGCATCAATGTCGTCCCGCCCGTTGTACATACCGATTGAAGCACGCACAGTGGAAGCCACGCCAAACCTATCCATGACCGGTTGCGCGCAGTGGTGGCCAGTACGGACCGCAACCCCCTCCTGATCAAGAATGGTACCGACATCATGTGCGTGCACATTGTCAAGTACGAATGAAATCACACCAGCCCTTTCCCGGGCCTCACCTATCAAACGTAAACCATCTATCCCGGCAAGATGTCGAATGCCGTATCCAAGTACATCAGACTCATGGGCGGAAATTTCATCGAGCCCGACTGACCGAACGTAGTCAATCGCCGCACCAAGACCAATTACACCAGCAATGTGGGGAGTCCCTGCTTCAAATTTGTAGGGTGGAGCAGCATAATCAGTTTTGTCAAAGGTAACGGACTCAATCATATCGCCTCCCCCCTGATACGGAGGCATAAGTTCAAGCAACTCTTCTCGCGCGTACAAGACACCAACACCGCTCGGACCATACAGTTTGTGACCTGAAAAAACGTAAAAGTCGCAGCCCAGATCCTGAATATCAACGGACGCGTGCGGCACCGCTTGGCAACCGTCGATCAGAACTCGAATGCCGCGAGACCGAGCCATCTGGCATATATCCTTGACCGGCAATATCGTGCCTAACGCGTTGGCGACATGCGTTATTGCGACCAACTTGGTACGCGACCCCAACATGGCCTCAAACTTATCTAAAATTAGCTCTCCATCATCATTGATCGGAGCAACTTTTAGCACGATACCACGCTGGTCCCGCAAAAACTGCCAAGGCACTATGTTAGAATGATGTTCCATATGACTAACAATAATTTCGTCACCAGCATCCAGGAATGCGCCTCCGTAGCTGGAAGCCACCAAATTGATGCCTTCTGTCGCACCCCGCACAAAGACTATTTCTGAAGCCTTGGGTGCATTCACAAAACTCCGCACCTTCTCGCGCGCGCCGTCAAACGCCTCCGTAACACGCTCGCTCAGCCAATACACACCACGATGTACATTTGCGTATTCGGCCTCGTAACAATGAAGAACAGCATCGATGACAGACCTTGGTTTTTGTGCACTCGCAGCACTATCAAGAAAGGCCAATCTTCGCCCATGTGGCCGCTGACAAAGCACTGGGAAATCCTCCCGAACCCGATTTAAATCAAACCCGGTTGCGACAGATTTCGGTTCAACGGAATTATCAACACGGTCCATTTGGCTCATTTACTTGCTAAGTCGCCTCTGAAAGCCACTGGTTGAACAAATTACGAAAGTATTTCCGAACTGGCACATCAGCCAAGTTATTAATAACTTCCCCGACAAATGCATCAATTAACAAATTCCTTGCCACTGTCTCACCGACACCCCTGGAGCGCAAATAAAACAAAGTTTCCTCATCCAAATCACCCACAGTGGAACCATGTGCGCACTGTACGTCATCGTTGAGAATTTCTAATTCCGGTTTGCTTGCGGCCTCAGCCCGATCGGACAAAAGTAAGTTTTTATTCAGTTGACGGGCATCGCTTTGTATAGCATCGGGCCACACTCTAATTTTCCCTTGAAAACTTCCGTGCGCAGCTCCATCGATTACACCCTTATAAACCTCACGGGTTTTGCCAAGTGGAGCCATATGGTCAATACGGGTCCAGTTATCCATGTGTTGGTTGCCGCGTGCCAAATAGATTCCATCCAGGGAACAGTCAGCATTTTCCCCCTCCAACTGAACACGAATTTCGTTTCTCGATACTAACGCACCATCTGAGAATACAAATCCGTTGTAAGTGCTATTTTTTGCCAAACAAATATGGCTGCTGCCTATATGGGTGCCGTTCGGTGCTTCACCCTGGTGTTTATAATGACAAACCCGTGCGCCTAGGCCGACTGACACTTGAGTTAGTGCGTTACAACAGTGAGCGTCGTCGCCATTACCAATAAAAGTCTCAAAAACAGTCGCGTGTGCACCAGCTTCAGCAACCACCAAGGTGCGAGGATGGCTTATTTCTGGCCTCCCCCCCTCTCGCACTGTTAAGTAAATCAGATGTATGGGTCCGTCTAGCGATACATTATGATCTAGGTGAATAACGGCACCACCAGCGGCAAACGCAGTGTTAAGTGCAATCATGGCGTGCGGTTTCAAATCGTTTTTGCCTGAAAGGCGATCCTCGGATAGGTCATGCAAAATGCCCCAGTGTGCCTCCAAAAGCTCCGGACGGTCCGCCAACGCAGCCTCAAGACTGCATAATGTCAATCCGACTGGCAATACACCAGTGTCGGACAAATCAGGCCTATAATAACTGTTCACGAACACCATGCGATGACACGGGGTGGGGTCAAGGTAATATTGCTTCAGCGATGCTCGATGAACCCCATTTAAGGACGGACCAGCCAGAACAGGTTGAGGGTCAAGAATTCGAGAGAGGTTGGTGTATTTCCACTCCTCAACCCGAGAATTTGGTAGACCACAATCCGCAAAACGCTCAATCGCACCGCTTCGTAAATTCTTGAGCCACGGCAAACCGGCACCAGGAAGCCGGTCTCGAATCTCATCGAACCGGTCCACGTAAACATCACTCGTATGTTTGCTTGCACCCATAATTCCATACAATACTATTGTAGTAGTCGTTCACGCCACACTTGAGAATTCTGCATAACCCTTTTTCTCGAGCTCGACAGCCAGTTCTTTCCCACCGGAACGAACGATCCGGCCCCCGGCCAACACATGCACTTTGTCTGGCACAATATAATCAAGAAGCCGCTGGTAATGGGTG
>CAJWOI010000243.1 GCA_913044255.1 uncultured Alphaproteobacteria bacterium | reverse complement strand
GGTGCCGACATCTTTTACGACAGCTGCCTCGAGTGATGGTTCTTTTCCTGCGTGGAGCATGCTGGCAACCGATATCGACATTTGTCGAAGCGTGTGGAGTTGCGCAACTAAACGGCCTACACCCTCACTGCCACGTTGATCAGGTTTCCTGCCAAGCACTCGAATTAATTCGGTTAGGACATAGATATTTTCCAGGAATCGTTCTGGACCGCTACGCTCGAAGGAAAGTTCGGCTGTGGCCTGTTTCCACGCCATATCGACGTCTCCAAGGACTCGATCTTCTGGCAAGATCACATCTTCAAAAACTACTTCATTAAAATCGTGTTGGCCGGTCGAATTAACAATTGGGTTCACCGATATTCCCGGAGTTTTCATATCAACAAGAAATTGAGTGAGACCGTGCCGCCGGTTATCCTTTGTTACTGGAGAGGTACGTAGCAATGCAATCATATAGTCAGCTCGATGGGCAAAACTGGTCCAAACTTTACGGCCATTAACACACCAACCCTGATCACATTTATCCGCACGTGTTTTTGCTGCAAAAAGATCAGAACCAGAATCGGGTTCGCTCATTCCAATTGCAAAACTGCATTCTCCACGGGTTATGCTTGGCAAGATCTCTTGCTTAATAGGGTCGGGTGCATATTTTAACAGCACCGGTCCGCTCTGCCGGTCGGCGGTGAAATGGGCTTTCGTCGGAGCCCCAGCCACAAGAAATTCTTCGGTGACAACATAACGCTCAAGATGACTACGCTCCTGACCGCCATATTTCTTGGGCCAAGTCATTCCAATCCACCCCATGGCGCCAACTCTACGGCTAAACTCTTGATCGTATCCGTCACCAACATGCGGCACGAAGGTGCCAACTTGGATTTCTTTTTGCAGAAAATTTCGGACTTCAGTGCGGAGTGTTTCGGCCTCAGCAGGAAGTCGAGTGGGGTCAAACGTTATTTTGTTGTTCATTAAGGACCTTTACCCATCGTCATTATCCCATGTCATGCTGCTGTAAGGCTTGGCCACAGTTCGTCTGGGCCGTGCGCTGAGATGGTGTTACCGAGAAGTACAGCCCAAATTGCTTCGTTGTCATATTCGTCTCGCCAAGACCACAGTCGATGGGTATAGCAGTGTAAAATGTGTTCTTGCGTAAAACCGATTGCTCCATGAAGCTGGTGCGCAATGGCGCATACCTCGTTGGCAGCTTCGCCGACCCGAATTTTGGCAGAGGCAACATTTAAGAGTACTTCGTTCATAGAATTTGAACTATTGCAAAAAGCGTTTGCTGCAGCGCCGGTCACGGCTAAAGCAGCCGCTAGTTCACCGGCCATGATGGCTAAATTATGTTGTATTACTTGAAACTTTGCTATCGGACGCCCAAACGCAATCCGCTCTTGCGTATAAACAACACACATGTTCAGGATTTTCTCGATGGCACCAGTCATTTGCATGGCGCGCATCGTCGCGCCCATTAGTTTAAGTTTGGTGGCATAAACCCGGTTGGAATCGGTGGCCACGTGTGCCGGTCTGACCCCATCAAAAGACACTCGGTCTCGTGATTCCCCGGCTAGGTTATGGCCGTGCCAGAGCGCGCACTCAGCACTACGTACCGTGGCAATTTTCGAACCATCGTTACTATCAGCAATCACCACTATGTGGTCGGACTGTCGTGCGAACGGGACTCGCTCTGCAACGCCAGTCAAGAATCCATCATCGCTTAAAGTCAATTCCGTTTTATCATCGACTGGGGCCACAGTTATTCTTCCATCCGGAGGCTTGATCTTTACCTGATCAAGCAACCAGCTTGCCAGTAATGTCTCCGCGAGGGGTATGGGGGTGGCAAATTCCCCAACCACTCTCTGGATGGCAAATCCATCCACCAAAGAGGCCCCTGCACCACCTTTGTCCTCAGCACACCAGGCGACTGTGAGGCCAGCCTCTACCAGAGCACTCCATAGTGGAACGCACCATGATTCATCTGATGAGTTATGGACGGTTTGTGGATCAGCTAGGTCCCGAAAGATCCGCCGCGTGGTTTCAACAATGATTGTATTGGGGATCATCTTCCAAGGAACTTAGCCGCACGACGTTCAGAAACTGCCTTCACTCCTTCCGCAAAATCATCGGTTTCGCGCAGGCGCATTTGTTCAGCTAGTTCTGTGTCGGTAGCGGCCTTCACCCTATCGGCAATATTACCTCGAACGGTCGCGCGCGTCGCAATCAGACCGAGCGGTGAACATTCAGATATTTCTTTGGCTAAATTAAGGGCTGTCTCACGTACTTTGTCCTGATGAACAAGCTTGTCGACAAGTCCCATTTGAAGTGCATCTTCTCCCTTAATTCGTCGGCTCGTGTAAAACATTAATGCAGCGTTGCTTTGTCCAATTAGAGCTGGGAGAGTGTGCGTTAGGCCGAAACCAGGGTGGAAACCCAATTTGGTAAAGTTTGCGACAAACCGTGCTTCTGGGCAGGCGATACGAAAATCAGCGACCAAAGATAGTCCAAGTCCTCCGCCAACTGCCGCTCCGTGTATCGCTGCTACAATTGGCTTCTTATTTCCAAAAATCCGTACGGCTTCCACATAAAGTGGTCCTGGATTTGTCATGTTATACTGGGCTTCGCCTTTGTGGTTGGAGGCGAATTGTGCTCCAGCGCAGAAGGAACGGCCCTGAGAAGCCAGTACGACTGCGCGACAGCTCTCCTTAGTGTCGAGTAGATCCATGGCATCGGCAATTTGTTTGATTAGATCATGATCGAAGAAATTATGTGGCGGACGACAAATTTCCACCAAACCCACGTGCTCGTGGATTTGGACAGTAATATCTGTGAATGAACCAAGGTCGTTCAACGACTTTTCACTCCTAGCTAGTGCATGCCCACAATGGGTGAGACTCGCATTACGAGAACCATGGTTGGAAGTTAGGCTGGTTAGGGCTGAATCATCAAGACTCTTATGGGATATTTAAGATACTAAGATAAGATATTGAGTGAACATCCCTCCAAAGTCAGACTTGGAGCAGAGTATTGTTATGGCATGGAAATTATTACCCACGACTGTTGTGGGAAGTTATCCACAACCAGATTGGTTGATTGATAGGGAGGCACTAAAGGGGCGATCGCCTCCTCGAGTGCGGGCAACGGAGCTTTGGCGGATAGAGTCAGACAACCTCAGAGAAGCCTGTGATGATGCGACCCGTCTTGCTATCAGGGATATGGAACGCGCGGGTATCGATATAATTTCTGATGGGGAAATGCGTCGCGAAAGTTATTCCGCTGTTTTTGCAAATTCACTTGAAGGCATTGATTCCGAAAACCCGGGGATTGCTATTTCACGTCGTGGTGAACCAGATCCGGTTCCTCGGATAAATGGGCCGATCAAGCGAATTGCTCCTATTTTAGTGCGTGATGCGGAACTGCTTCGTTCGGAGACTCGCCGACAAATTAAGATATCCATACCTGGCCCATTCACCATGTCGCAACAAGCCCAAGATGATTATTACGGAGATGACAAGGCTTTGGCATTCGCGTTTGCGGACGCAGTGCGTGCTGAGGTCCAGGATTTGTTTAAGGCTGGTGTCGATATAGTTCAGCTTGATGAGCCATTCCTCCAGGCACGGGTTGATCATGCTCGCTCATTTGGTATAGCAGCGGTTAACAGGGCTTTACAGGGAGTGTCTGGAACAACAGCGCTGCATTTGTGTCTAGGGTATGCGGCGCTTATTAAAAATAAACCATCGGTTTATTCCTTTTTGTCGGAACTTAGTGATTGTAGTGTCGATCAAATTTCCCTCGAGGCTGCGCAACCCGGGCTAGATCTCAATATTCTGAGAGAACTGCGAAACAAGAGCATAATATTAGGCGTTCTGGATCTTAATGACATGTCGATTGAGACACCTGAAGTCGTGGCAACTCGGCTTTTCGAAGCTCTCAAGGTTTTGCCAATCGAAATGCTGGTAGCAGCCCCAGATTGCGGGATGAAATATTTACCCCGCTCAATTGCATTTCAAAAACTGAAGGCGTTGGTCGCGGGTACTCAACTAGTGCGTGATAGTTTCAGAGGCATAAATTAATAACGGTAGAGCCGGATTGCAGAATTAAGCCTACGCGCATACTTTTGTATCGAGCTGTTGCGCAGTTGGCATGGCTCATCGACACGATGGCCCCACTGGTGTACAAATTTTGCAGCCCAGGCTTGGCTGAAAAATGGCTTATTGGCCACCATTTGAAGAGGAGATCCCTTGATGCAGCTGGGAGAGCGGTTGCGAACGCTTCGTCGATCAAAAAAATTCAGTGCGGAGTTATTGGCAGAGGCTTGTGGCGTAAAAGCTGGGGCCTATCGTCGTTGGGAGCGGAATGAAACTGAGCCGTCCATCAGTCAAGCTATCGCCCTTTCTCGGGTTTATCAAACGAGCTTAGACAACATGCTTTTTGGTTCAAGTGATAGAGCCTCGATGATCGCGGTGGATGTTGAACCCGGACAACAGGTCACGGTCCGAATTGCCGCAAACGAAGCAAAACCAAAAGTTAAGTATCAGCCAGCTATTAAGTTACGAAATGCCCTTGTTGAAAGATCTGAGTCCAAACAAGAGTTGGCAGAGTAGGCCGTATTCCCTGAGACGGTACTGTCGGCGAGTTTCTGAACAGATTATGCGGTTACAGACTTATAGGCCTAACGAGCAATATGTATGCGAACGTTAACCGTCAGTTACGTGTGTAACCCCGTGATACCGTGGGGAAAATTATTAACCAGCATTTTGCATCCACCGCACGTGACAATCTCGTGAAAATTTCAAGTTCGACTGGCTGAAAGTGGCTCCCCGGGCCGGACTCGAACCAGCGACATGGTGGTTAACAGCCACCCGCTC
>CAJWOI010000242.1 GCA_913044255.1 uncultured Alphaproteobacteria bacterium | reverse complement strand
AACACCTGACCGGCGTCAACCACCGAGACCACGGTTGCCCCGGTGGGTCCACAGGAACCTCCCACGCTGCTTCGCTTCGCGTATCGCATGGCGCTACACGAAGCAGCGCGGGTCCCTCCTATGGACTACCGGGACAACCCGCAACACCGTGCTCTGCATCACATCAAGTGGCCCAATTTTACTCCGCCCTTTGGGCCAATTTTGCTCCGCCGTTGACAAACACCACTTCCATACTCTCCTTCAGAATACAGAATGTCTTTTTCCTGGTCCCAAACGTACCCCTTGTCATCATCTCTAATTTTCACATATCTGGCCATTTACTCGTTCCCTACCACATAATGTCGAGCATCATTCAGCATTGGCAAATCCTGGCGGAGAAGTTTAAGCCCTTCCTCCATGTCCTTTGGTGGAATCCCGCCGATCTCAACATTGACCATACTTCTTAGGCGATCCCCAGTTTCCCAGCGAAGCCTTCGATCAACGAGACCACCTTCGACACTGAAAATCATATCGCCGAGAATGCGGGTACGCTTATTTGACGGAATATGACCGGTCATCCACCGTGCTGTTTCGGTATTCGTATTCAAGAATCGGGCGATTGCCATTTTCCCTTCCCTCGTATGCATGTCATATGCCCAACATGGGATGGGGCCTATCATCTCTTCTTCTGGAAGATCATCAGGTTCAGCATGGCGGGCAGACCTTTGCAGTTCCCGCCAGAGCAATGCTGTAAATGGTGCCATGATTTCCCCAGATTTTGTTAATCCCGTCCGGCAGACCTCGATTACGCTATCGGGAAAGCCCAGGTCGCACAACGCATCCAGAACCCCATGAGGGTCGCCCCTACGTTCCCTTAACACCGATGAACGACAACGATGAGTCCCGATTGCGTACCACAGAGCAATAGCACGTTCCGGCAATGCCCCCCTCCCAGTGATCCTTTCCAGTAATTCCTGGATCGGCATATAGGTCAGTTTCAAACGAGCCTGTTCAAAATTTGGATGCAGTTCACAGACATAGGCGAGATCATCCGCCGCCCGACATTTTATGGCTCGGCACATCCTTCCGATGAGGTAACTAGCAATGGGCCAATCACCCCCATTATTGGATCGCCAGTTCTTGCCAGTCAGCCCCGCCATATCCAACGAAACGGTTTCAAATTCCCCACAGCCGACATCCTCAAACGCCACTACCCCAAGCCTTCTCCACAGACGGTCTGGGGTGTCTTTAAGCAACGTCGCGGCACTACCTAAGGCCAGGACCAGCCGGCCACGCCTAACGGCTTTCTGCATGAGGCTCATAGCCAGCCACGGCGATATATTCAGGGGATCGAAGCGGGGGAGGTCATTACCCCGTTCAAGGACTTTATCTGTAAGCTGGTTTCTATATTGATCGAGAATATGGGGTCCGTTCATTTCGCCCTCCTCCATGAATTTTCAGGGGAGGTCTGAGAACTTGAAACCCACTATTAATCGTAACTTTTTGACGAACTTGGTAAAGGAAAAATATGCTCAGATTTCTTATTTTGCCGCGATAATTTGCTCCACCAAACCGACGCTGATTTCAAAAGCCTCAGCTACAAATTCGACTGTTGCCTCGTCATCAGCGACAACCTTACGTATCAGCCACAGATCACCTGGATAAAACTTACTCTGTGTGCTTCGTATCGCCATAGCTTGAGCTTCTTCTTCTGTCCCTAAAGTCAAGTGACTGGGTTTCAAACACAAGCGATTCAGACACAGAGCAACAATGCACTTCGCCGGGCGAGGATGTTTGCCTTCCAAGAGATAAATTGCTCGTCTCGCAAGTACATTCTTTTGATTTAGCCAGAACCGTGGGCGACCATATTTATCTGTTGCGCCAGTCCACTCCCAGCACGGTTCCGTCAAGGGTTTGATAATCGACCCGTTCTTGTTTACGTATTTTCTAAAGCGAGCTTTATCTTTAGATTTTGACATGAACGGATTCCGTAACAGGTATCAACAACGTCTCTACCAAAAAGTTGGCCGCGCTTGTTTTCACTCGACCTGGAAAGTCATTAACGATGGCCGGAGCCATATATTGACTGTTTGAAGGCCAGGAAATCGCTGCCATTGGTAAACGTCTCTTGGTTCTCTTGCTTAGCTTTCTTGAATGATACGGACAAACCTGGCTCCAAGCGTTTCATTAACCGGTGAACCGTAGCGGGATGCCATTTTCCGCCCCGTGCTGTCGGTATCCCCAACTCGTTCAGTTTCACAGCCAAAGCCTTCGGGCCACGTTGCTTGGCTCCTATAGCATCCAGCATCAGACCCAAGATCACGGATCGAAGGCTCTCAGCGAATTCCTGTGCGTCGTTATTATTCTTTTCAGCAAGTACGGAGCCATGTGCCCCCCACTGCGTACCAGCAGCCTTTGCCTTCGCTATCCCAGCCTTGGTTTTTTCGGAATGATTCATCTTTCCGCCTGGAATTAACTTCAATGCTGTTATCAAGTTAAGGTTGGTTATTGGAAACAACTTCTTGCCCATCTAATTTCTCAGGATCGACAGGCCAATAGTCATTATCCTTTGAAGGGGATGGGAGCCAGATTGAAACATCATCATCCCCATCGCCAATTTTTATGCCACCTTCTGGGTTCCACAGTTCCACTGCCCATGTGGCAATGTCATCGAGTTCCTCGATCATCGCATCAGTTGACAGGGGTTTAATGTCGTCTTTGTCTCCCTGTATTCCACGCCACTTTGTCCAGTGTCTCGCAGCCATAATTGCTATTTGCACCCCGGCCCCCAAATAAACCGCCACACGTTGATCGAAAGTCCATGGTACTTTTTGATAATCAGGATGGTGTTTCCCTGCGACTTCGTGAAATTCAGCTTCACCCCTGTCCAAATTTGCCTTTGATAGGTACAAACCGTCTTTCAAATGGTCATCGTCCGAATGATTAGAGAAGTGATGTTCTTTTGCCCATACCTCGGCGAGGGACGAGTAATAGAGCAAAAATTCCACCTCTGGAGTTTCGGGAACATCTTTCGTATCCACGACTTTTTTCAGCCAGTCGGTAAAATGATGCCAATGCGGGACAGTCCATGAAATTGTAATGGCAAGTTGCCTGCAAATTTCTGGTTCAACGTCTTCTCTGGTTTCTGCACGAAATGTATCTGGGTCTGAGACTCGTTTTTCTTCGAGAACATATTTTTCGACGCTTCCATCTTCGTCTTCGCCCTGCTCTTTAGCCCAAGCTTCGTCCTCTAAATCCGATTTAATGGCAGATACAAGATTCTCTTCGACCTGTTCATCAATCAGCCGATCAACAATTTCCAAATGACCAGGGAGCCAGGGAGGCGACACCTCTGTATCCAGCGCCTGACAATATTGATATTCCCAGTGCGCTATCAAGCGAGGGATGGTCTCTATTTCGATTTCTCTTAATTCACCTAACTCTTCCTGAATTACTAAATTGGATAATTCCTCAGGAGGCATTTGCGACCAAGCGTGAGCTTGGTCGCTAAAGACTGTTTCTCCCTTGAATTCGTTTTTCTTGGAGTTAGTTTTTATTGGATATAGAAACGGCCCATTTGGGCTATACAGAGGGTATTCTTTCTGCCCATTTGGTCCAATATTAACGACTACATGCCCTTTCGGGCGTGACGAAGGTGCCCAGAAGGGTGGCGTCGCTAATATCCGTTCTGCCAGCGGTGTGGGTTTCAAAAAAAGCGCATTGGCTCGCCTTCCCCATGGACTCCGGGTCTTTTCGATAAGCCTCAAATCGACAAGCAACTCTTTAGTCCGACGAAACTGTTTCGGCGTCACCTCTAAATCGCGGCACCACTCTTCATCGGTTTTTGTAACTCCAAATTCCTTCTTCTTGGCAACCTTGGCCCATGCCCAAATTTTTGAGAGCACCATGGCCGCCAGATGGTCATACCCAAGTATTCTAGCCAATCCCCGGTGTGATCTATGATCTTTGGATAGACTAGGCATTGCTTTTGCCCTTCGATATTTTTTTGATGCCGCCACCCCTAGTTTGATTTCTATCGCAAGAGTTTGCGATCATCTTTCCATCCCAATCCGGAGGGGCTAGGTCTTCGACATTGATGCTTCTGGACGCTTGTGCATCTGAAGCACAAGCGGGATTGTCCGGCGTGATAAGCTTATCGGGAGTCAGATGGACTTCTGTGAGATGCTGCTGGCGATGTGATCCAATCCAGCGGTCAAACTCATCAAGGTCAAGTAAGACGCGACGGCCAATCCTAATTACTGCGGATGCTAAGCCGTTCCCCTTGATTACATCACCGTTGCTGGCGATCCGGTCTTCGGAGTTAAAGACAAGGTGCCGGAGAGAGGGTTCTGTAAAGCTTTCGTAACCCGAGATGCTGGGAACTTCCTTAAGAGAGGCAAGCCTCAGGGGCCTCCCAGTATTCTGCGAAATTTCCATCTTCCATCCTCCAAAATCGATGTTCCTGAGGGAACAGCCGCGCTTTATCAGGATGGTAGATTAGCCTCGGCAGAACGCCAGGGCACTTTGAGAAGTGTGGAATTAGAAGTGTCTAAGTTTTATGGAGAGGAGTGCGTCGTATGGCTATTGCTCTGTAGCCAAACTTCATATTGTTTATTGCGGACTTGATACAGTCATGAATCTTCACATCGATGTTGGTGTTGGCTACGGCATCAGCGAAGAGAACTATCCCAATCTCATGGTTTGAAGCCTCTGCCGCTATACCATCCAATGCGCGGATGCCATTTAAAAACACATCCTTCTTTGGTTTACCGATAGGGTCATTTTTGGCTCCCGAGGGAGGCATTTCATCTTTTGCCTGGTTGAAACTGCGCCTGACCGTATCCAGTTGGGGCTTGAGTGGCCCCGTAACATCGAAAACGACA
>CAJWOI010000241.1 GCA_913044255.1 uncultured Alphaproteobacteria bacterium | reverse complement strand
GGCCAAGGTGGCGCCCTGCGTGGCGCCGTGGCGTGTGCGCTGGTCGTAGCTCCGGTCAATTTTACGGTATTGCTTGAGCAGGGCGCGGGTGTTTTTCTGAATGTCATTCCTTAATTTTTCCATCGAGGATGAGGCGCCGCAAGTGCCAAGATATTTATCAACTGCATTGGCTGCCCGGAGCGCAACCCTGACGTGCCCTTCCTCGTGCCGTAACAGGTTCGCGCGATAAACCTGCCATTGAGTTCGCAGGATACCGGGAGCGGTCTGAAAATCTGTCCAGCGCGGTGTCAAAACCTTGATGTCGAGCAGGACGGTGCGATTGACAACGATCCACACTTTGCCACGTCGTTTGAGTTGGTAATCCCACGTGAGCGACCACTCGGTGAGCCCGTCGTAACGCTTGCCGTCGTCGCTGTTGGTTGGGCCGTCTCTATTGATCATTTGCCGCAGATCATGCACAGAGGAACCAGTGACCTGATACGTCTCATTCCGGCGCTTTACCAACGGCGAGGCCTCGACATGCGTTGTCGCAATCAAGCAGATCAAAATGGCACATCGAAGCGCAATCACCACGACGATTTTACCCGTCGGCCGGCACCCCGACAAGCCGCTTGGCCAAACGGGAGGCTTCTTATTTACTTAGCTAAAAGGGGCTTCGATAAATTTTGGAGCATCTAAGTTCTTCCTGGGAGGCAGGCCGGCGCGGATTCGGGTGGCTGCTGTTAAGTTTTAGAAACAACGAATACGGAGATGAGTGTTCAGGGGTGATTAGGAACTGTCAGAGGATATCGGGATTGAGAAGCCGAGTGATTCAGCAGTTTAAACTCTGTCTTTAAAGTGCGAAACCAGAACGCCTACACCGGCAATCTCCACGCTCAATTCACTGTTCTCTACTATACAAGTTAGTCCAACAGGCGATCCTGGAATGACCAAGCTACCCTTCTTTAGGCATGAGCTTCTATTGGTCAAAGAATCAACTAGCCACCGCAAAGAATGAATTGGGCCGCCCATTATTTCAGACGCAGGTGCCTCAGTAATGAGTTCACCATTTTTTCGGACGGAGAAAAGCTCGTGTTCGAATGATAATTGTTTTGGGGAAACCTTGTTTCCGCCGACGATCAGGCCTGCGTGAAAACCCCCTGAGCAGATTAACTCTTGAGAGGTTGGTGGGGTAAACCAGAATCGGAAATTATGCAGTTCGATTCCTACGCTGACACTCTCAATCGAATCGATTAACTGTTGGTGAGGCAGATTGGTGCCGTAAAGATCGGTGCCAATTGTTAACACCATCTCAGGCTCGATTGCACAATTGACGTAGTTTTTCCAGTTGAGCTCCGTCCCTTCTTCGTGAACGTGAGGATTGAATAGTCGTCCCGAAACTGGTTCGTTCAGCCTGAATTGTGAACGTATTGCTTCACTGGTGCATCCAACTTTGTATCCAACGACTTCCTCTCCTCTTTGGACTCTTTTTTCTGTGACTAAGTCTTGAACCGTGTACGCATCCTCAATTGATATCTGGGATACTGGCGGCACAAGCTCTCCACTCCAGTTCCTCTCGTAGAAGGTTTGTGTGAATTTATTGGCAAGCAGATCGAGCTTTTCAAACACTCCAACCCAATAAGAGCCCACTACCAGCTCACCGTCAAGTGGTTCAAAAAACTATCCAGTTAAATGCCTTGAAACCCGCTCAAATCGCCGTGAAAATTCTCGTGTTATGAAATCATCACTCGTTTCAATCGTAGCAGCCATACTGTTAGTTGGGTGTAGGCCGCCGGTTCCAGATCTTTCAATCTACGATGCAACCGAAGACGGTAATATTGAAGTTGTTAAACAACACTTGGCCGCTGGCACCGATGTAAATTCAAAAGATAAGGATGGATGGACCCCTTTACACGAAGCTGCTTCTGAGGGGCACAAGTCAATTGTCGAACTGCTAGTTACTAATGGTGCAGATTTGAATTCGAAGGATGATGATGGTGAAACACCGCTTGATGCAGCGTCAAAATCCGAAATAGCGGACCTCCTCCGCAAACTCGGCGGCAAGACGGGTGAAGCATTGAAAGCTGAATGAAACTGATATTCGCAACAATTGCAGCCGTGTTGTTGGTGTGGGGTGCGGGACCCATCAATAAGTGCTTGCATTCCGCACTGGATGGGTAGAATTCTCCCCTGTGAGTATGGGGCAACGCATTATCACATTGATTATGTTGCTGGCTTGGGTGCCAGCGAATTGCCATTGTTTGCTTGGTGCACTCATCAAAGATGCGACAGCAAACGGCTGCTGCATTGAGTCCCAGCACAAGGAGCCTGTACGCGGCCAAGGTGAATCCGATTGTTGCGATCTTTGTGGTGCCATTGAATCAGGAAAATTCCGTGCTCCTTCAAAGGATTATATAGATTTTGGGTCAGCCCTTGATCTGGTGATTGCTGATTCAGTAATATGTCTTTCGGTGCTTCCGGTAACCGAGAAGGAGTTTTTTATTCCCAAAAAAGCTCCGCCTGAATCGGCGATATGGCAGTTTTTGTCACGCACGGCCCATGTTGGCCGTTCGCCAAGTCTTCTCTCTTAGGAACCAAGTTTAAGGTTCCCTTTTTCAAAAAAACTTGAAGGGTAGGAATGCACCCGATTTTTTGTAGTTAAGGTTCCTATTGAATTGTAATAGAGAAGAAACACGTAATGAATTTAATGATTAAAAAGAATGTTGTTTATTTGGTGGCATTAATTGCCTCAGCTGGTTTGAGTGTAGTTACCGTTTCGGCGGCGGATGGTGATCCGGATGCGAAACAGGAAGTTCGAAATATCGCAGCCAAAGCAAAGTTGAAAGAACGTAAAAACATCTCGCTACTTTATGTGAAGGGTATGGTATGCCCATCATGTGCAATTGGGATACGAGTGAAGGTTGGCAAATTACCTTTTGTGGATGTAACACGATACAAACGCGGCGTGGACATGGATATCAAAAGCCAGCTGCTAACAGTTGCTCTTTTGCCGGATGTAAAGACGGACACGAGAAGTATCAACAAAGCCGTGACCAGTGCGGGTTACGAAGTGGCTGAGTGGTATTCGATGGAAGGCGGAAAGCTTAAGGCACATCGATTCGCTTCTTCGAAGAAAAAATAAGAAGCCATGCGGAAACTTAATAGGGTTCTGTTGGCCCTGTTTCTATCGGTTCTTCCGGTTTTTGCCGACGAGCCAATCATGAATATGATGCCACGCTGGGATCATGGTTGG
The DNA here is from genome assembly GCA_913044255.1 of uncultured Alphaproteobacteria bacterium. GTDB lineage: Bacteria > Pseudomonadota > Alphaproteobacteria > UBA7887 > UBA7887. Next base: position 1,664 of record CAJWOI010000241.1, on the reverse strand, counting down.
GGTATCCAATTCATTGAAGAATATCGTCACGAGGGCGATCTGCTTTTGGGCAGCAAAAAAGCAAATTCGGGTTTCACCGAAGATGTTCATCTACTACACCTTCAAGGTGTTTACACATGGAATCGCTCGATTCGATTAACAGCCAAGTTGCCTTATGTGGTGGATGCTCGTCGAGAGATGCCGAACGGTTTTGGGGGTAAATTGGTTGAGCGCGACAACGGAATTGGAGATGCCACCTTGGCCTTGCCGTTGAAGAAATATTTCAATCTAGAAGGTCGGAGTGGTTCGTGGACGTTTAAGCCGATGCTTCGAGTGCCTTTAGCCGGAGATGACCGCTACGAGATCTACGACAACGAGTGGGGTGGCGGTCTTGGACTAGGTTACGAATTTGAAATGTCGGATTTTAATTTTAGTTCTTCAGCGGCTGCTTGGAGTTTCGGCGGAGATGATCCATCTGAAGTCCATATCTCAGTCGATTTTGGCTATAATTTTCTCGCAAGAGGAATGAATGGCTCTTTGTTTTGGGAGAGTGATTTTCACTATGAGGATAATGGCTCGAAAACCCTACTGGCAGGTCCGGCTTTTTACTGGAACTTCAACGACACTTCACACACTCGATTAGAATGGAAGCACGACTTTTATGATCGGCAGGGTGTATTGGATCACGGAAACGGAGATGTGTTTATGCTTAGCATCGGATTTGTTTATTAAGTTGCATCTGCCAACTATTGCTAACCATTTTTCTGAAAGTGGTAGCGATTGGTGAAGGGCATAAAATGCAGACTTCAAAAAACCTAAAGTAAAGCCATTACCGGCACTTCGTCACAAGAGAGTCTGCCGAGACGTTCTAGGCCATTGGGCCCTCGCTTCTCGCACAATGTTCAACACTTGACTAGAAACGCTGAATTTATAATTGTCCTGCCGGTTAACACCCAATCACATAAAATGAAAATTCAATTAAAACAAATCATGAGCAACCTTGTGTTTGCTATCGCACTTGGCTGCTTCAGTCAGACGGTAAAAGCAGAACCATTTCACTGGAATGGGTTTGACCTTAAAGTATCGCCTAAAAATGTTGGGCCACTTTTAGAGTTACTTGATGAAACATTTTCTGCTCTAGATAAACCGTTCAAAGTAACCTTCAATGAATACATATTCACAGACAAAGATATAACTCATGGCCTGATAATATCATCGACTGACGTCGATGCAATTAGCGCACTGATGTCTGATGAATTTAAAGAGGGCAGAGAGCAGTTCATGGAAAAGTTTTACCAGTTGGCAGAAGTTAAATCCAAATATACCGGAGTTAGGACTTTTACCACAAACATCCCTGAAAGAGGTTCTGACACAAAAAATGCAGGCAGTTACTTTGGCCATTGGGAAATTGAAATAAAATCAGCTGATGCCCCTCGATTTATAGAATCTTTTAAGAACGTGGTGTCTGCGACAAAAGATCTTAGAACCAACCACATCTTAGGCATGGGTATGTTTCAATTTGGCAGAGGAAAATCAACTCATTATATCCTCCACTCATTCAACTCATATTCTGATCTCAAAAAAGGGTTAGAAGCATATAGCCAAAAAGAAGCTACGGCTGTTCATTTCAAAACTATAAAAGATATAGCGACTCCCGCTGGAAGCCAGGTCTTTAAGATTATTAA
>CAJWOI010000240.1 GCA_913044255.1 uncultured Alphaproteobacteria bacterium | reverse complement strand
CTAGAGCCTGCATCCCACCCATCGAGCCACCGATCACGCAAAACAATTGATCGATACCCAAGTGATCAAGCAACAGCGCCTGAGCGCGAACCATGTCTTCAATTGTCACAACCGGGAACGATAGTGCGAACGGCTTGCCGGTTTCTGGATTGGTTTCCGGAGGGCCAAGGCTACCCATGCACCCAGCCAAAACATTGGCGCACAAAACAAAATACCGATCCGTATCTAGTGGAAGTCCAGGCCCAACAACATTATCCCACCAACCCGGCCGGCCCGTCACAGGATGGATGCCAGCAACATACTGGTCACCGGTTAATGCGTGACAAACCAAAATCGCATTTGAATTATCCACATTGAGTTCGCCATATGTTTGATAAGCGATAGTAAGCGGCGCCAACGTTACCCCCGAGTCAAGCAACAACGACTTCTCTCCATCCAGCACAAACTTAGGCTGATGGTTAAATGTTTCGGGGGTAAGCACCTCTCGGTCCACCATTGGTTTATCAGCAGACGCCATTAAATCACTTGATTCCATAGGAGTAGATGCTGAATTCCTAGGGATCAAGCGTGGGTTCTGTCAACGTTTTCTTTGATTTTGCTGATCCCGCCAGCTAGTACTAAGCGCTTTTCCTCATCACCACGCTGGGAATAATGGCGAAGAAAAAGAATCTTGACGCGCTACGCGCAAGTATCGACACAATAGACAATGAGATCCACGATCTTTTATTGCGGCGAACCGATTTGGTTGCGCAGATAGGGGATCTTAAACGCTCCCAGAGTGTTCAGGGTTTCCCATTGAGACCGGCCCGTGAAGCAGCCATGCTTCGTCGGTTAGTTGCCCGTCACGCCGGCCCGTTTCCGGTAACAGCCCTAATAAACATCTGGCGAGAACTACTCTCCGGACAAATCATGGTGCAGAGCCAACTCAGCATTGCTGTATCCCACCGGCCTATAGATGCGACCCAGCGGCATCAAGCCCGCAACCACTTTGGTGGTGTTGCCAAAGTCCGTAGCTTTCCATCCCCTGACCAAGTTTTGAAGGCAGTGACGAATGATGAAGTGGCGGTCGGAATATTGCCGTTACCCTCACCTAAAGATCAGGATCCATGGTGGACAGCCTTACCAAATAATGATGCGGTTCCGCCGCGTATTGTCGCTCGCCTGCCTTTTTTACTGCAAGAAGCACGAACCGATGAGTGCCCCGAGGTACTAGTCGTAGCCAAAGTTGCGCCGGAGCCAAGTGGCGAAGACGTATCTCTGTTAGTCATCGAACTTAGGGAGGACATTGATGGCAGCCAACTAAATGAGCTGCTACACACTGTAGATCTGACCGCGGATGCACTCACCACCTGTCGAGATAGTGCTCGCACAAGAAACACCCTACATTTGCTGGCGATTGAGGGATTTGTGCATCAAGGTGACACTCGCCTCGAGCAATTAGTCCAATCCACTGATGGACTAGTGACAAACATTACCGTGGCCGGCGCTTACGCAAAACAGCTTCATATAACGGATTAACTGGTAGACCAATGACTACTGAACAGCCGCACTTTAACCGCGTAGCACTTATAGGGGTCGGATTAATTGGGGGTTCTCTGGCCCGTGTAATACGGAGTCAAAAACTTGCCGACCATGTTACAGCTTATTCAAGACGTGCCAAAACTCGAAACCGGATCAAGGAGCTAGGTTTCGTAGATGTTGTCGCTGACGACGCCGCAACCGCGGTTGCCGACGCAGATCTGGTAGTAGTAAGCGTCCCTGTTAGCGCCTCTGCCTCTGTCGCAGAAGCAATTGGCCCACACTTAGCGCCGGGCACCATCGTGACTGACACTGGCTCGGTCAAGCAGGCAGTAATTGACGCCATGTCTCCGCACCTTCCCAGCCAAGTTCATTTCGTGCCCGGCCATCCGATTGCCGGTACGGAACATACAGGTCCAGATGCTGGGTTTGATCAATTGTTTGAGGGTCGCTGGTGCGTGTTAACGCCCCCCGAAGGTACCGATGCAACGGCAATATCGATTGTCGCAAACATGTGGAGGTCGGCCGGTAGTATGGTCGAACAAATGAGTGCACCTCATCACGACATGGTACTCGCCATCACCTCTCATATCCCCCATTTACTAGCCTTTAACATCGTTGGAACGGTAGCTGAGTTGGAAGACCAAATAAAACTCGAAGTGGTAAAATACTCTGCAGGCGGTTTCCGTGATTTTACCCGAATCGCGGCTTCCGACCCAGAAATGTGGCGTGATATTTTCATTGAAAACAAAGAGGCCGTGCTAGAAATGTTGGGTCGCTTCTCTGAGGACCTTGCCGCTCTTCAGCGCGCGATCCGATGGGATGATGCGGATGCCTTAGAAACAAAATTCACGAAGACCCGTGATATTAGGAGAGATATCATTGATGCAAAACAGGCGTAAAAATTAAGGGCTAAACAACGCAGGCAACGGAACGAGAGCAACTGGTCCGATGTGGAGATATCCGTCCTGAACCATGATAGGCGTGCGCAATACACGTCTGCCATCGTCCGATGATGGCTCCGTTAAGAAATTCAACGCTATACCAGCGGCAAGTGCGGACGGTTCCGATATTATCCCCTCCGTGCTAAGTGCGGTTAATAAATACCCATGTCCTATTATGTCAGCACTTGCAGCTCCGATAGGACGGTATGCCTCGTCAATCGCGAAAGTACCATCAAAACGAAGCTCCAGATCGCCCCACGATATTTGAAAATTATGCACATCAACTACGCCCCCCGCATTCCTCCATGCATCAAACTCGCTTCGACTCCACGAGGCCGGTGCTGGCCCCAGCAAGCTTATTTCTGCATTCAACTCTTGAATGCGATTACCGACCGGATAGCCGTGGCTCTCTCCAACAATAATTTCTTCCACAAAGACGGCTACATCTAAACTAGGACTTTGTGCCGGCACTCGCCGAATATGCAGTTCAGCGTGTTTTATATCTAACACATCAGGCGCCACACTCTGTTGCATCTGTACGTCTCTAACATCGAACGATACCCTTTCCGGAACGTTGTCACTGGCGAGCTTCAGACTCATGCGACCGCGCCCAATCAAAAGGTCCACAATCCGATCTTGTCCCATTCCAAAATTCATGTCACTCGGTCTTTCTATCACCACAACCCAGTGTGAGAGATCCCACGGATGTGCAGTCGCCAAAACAATTGGCGTGCGCCAACGAAAAGAGATAGAGCTATCTTGAGTGCCAACCTCAACATCCCTCAACGTCAATTCAATTCGATAGGGATATCCCCCGACGGATAACGCTCCGTGCTTGATCTCAAAACCGGCCTCACTCCAATTGGTGCGAAGTTCCTCCAGTACGTTGTTCTCCACAGCATGCGACAGATAAAGCCAATAGCCGCTGTACGCGGCCAACAACACCCCAAACGTTGCAAATGGTACCAAGACACGCATATTGCCCCGCCTATCTCTAATCGTTGCCACAACTATCTCTATATTTCGTTGCAGCCATTGCAATCGCAATCTGCCAATATCCTAATTTTGTAATAAAAATAGTCGCAAAAATACATCCACTAACAAATTGAGCTAGAGCACGCCGCTGATCGTTTCGGAGCGATTCTACTGGAATAGTGAGTGCAGGACGTATCCATCAACTCTTTCGAGGTATCCTTTTATCCGCACAAAGCGGCATCAAAAAACTGTACGCCAAAACTCTCTCAAACCAGACTGCATGCCGCGTAAGAAAAATACACTTCCCGCGCCTTAGAACAAACGGGGCCAACCTGGAAATGGTGATCCCCGACCCGTGTCACCGGCAGCACCTTGCCAAGGTTGCCTGTACTGAACACCTCATCAGCGGCGATCACTTCGCTATATTTGATATTGCGTTCGCGAACCTCAATGCCAGCTTCGCCAAGCAATGAAATTACCCGCTGTCGGGTGATCCCATTTAAAAAAGTATGGTTATGTGCTGGCGTTACCACTTCTCCGTCTTTCACCAACCACAAGTTAGAACTTGCAAACTCAACCACGTTATCGGCACCGTCACGCATAATAGCGTTCTCAAAGCCCTTCTTATTCGCCTCCGCGATAGCCAAACTACTAGCCGGATACAGGCAAGCAGCTTTTGCCTCCGTGGGGGCCATATCCGGTTTTGGCCGCCTATAACTACTTAGGCAAGCGCTAAAACCGTTCGGCTCCGGCATAGGTGCTTCGAAAATAGCCATTACGAAACAGACATCGTCGGGATCTGGGATTAGAAATCCCCCTTCCGCGAATAAAGCCGGCCGAATATAGAGCTCAGAGCCGGCAGGAAATTTTCTGATACCCTCAACAGCGAGGTTTGTGATCTCTTGAATACTGAACGGCGATCGGAGCCCCATGACGTCTGCCGAATTAATGAGCCTAGAGAAATGGCGATCCAGGTCTGGTACACATCCATCGAAGGCACGCGCACCATCGAATACCGTCGAACCATGCATGAAGGATTGAGCCATAGAGCTCTGCACCAGAGGGGCTCCATCGTGCCAGTCACCCTTGAAATACGTAACAACTGCCATTGTACTTTAACTCCTCCCAACCATGACCAGAAGCCGCGAAAGGGACGCCGCCTATATCAGTATTCTAAACTTGCGATTAAATGCATGGATCCTATAGCTTCGGCTCCGATTCGGTGCAACAATTTATGACCATGGATATACTTCACCACTGTGCTAATCACGAGGACTGGGTACCCGGGGCTCTAATCAACGGATATTCCCGATTGTTGGATGATCAATGCGATGAATTTTATACGCTATCAACTATGACCCAGGTGCGGGGGAGTGTCCCACATCACTGCGGTACACTCTCGTCGGACGATGTACTCACAATAACGCCCCTAGCACTGGGTAAATGGGGGAAACACACCTCCTCCACTGCGAAGCCT
>CAJWOI010000239.1 GCA_913044255.1 uncultured Alphaproteobacteria bacterium | reverse complement strand
TGGCGTACCAGGGAAACTTTGAATAGCCGCCAGCCGGTTCGCGATCCAGCGTGACGCCGATCACCGGTTGGTGCGAAGGAGACAGCATGCGTCTAGGATAATATTATGACTCCTGCCGCGCAACTTTGGGGCTCTTGACCCCATGTAGCATTGGCAGGCAGGCTATTAGAATGTCGCAGCAAAGTTTTATGGAAATCGCTCTGGAAGAGGCACGTAAGGCGTATGTCAGGGGGGAGGTGCCCGTGGGTTCGGTGCTTGTTGGTGCAAATGGTAACATCTTGGCGGCTGAGGGCAATAGAGTTGAACAACATAGTGATCCGACTGCACATGCGGAGATATTGGCGATCCGCGCCGGGGCGGAGACACTCGGAACCCCGCGTCTTGAGTGCTGTGATTTGTATGTCACACTTGAGCCTTGTCCTATGTGTGCGCAAGCGATCTCTTTTGCGCGCGTTCGGCGGCTCTATTTTGGTGCTTGTGATCTGAAGGGTGGGGGCGTGGAAAATGGTCCGCGTTTATATGCTCAACCGACGTGTCACCATCGTCCGGCGGTATACGGTGGGATTGATGAACAACGCTCCGAACAATTGCTTAAAGCATTTTTTGCTTCTAGACGGTAGGGATAGTGTGTGTTGAATGGGTCATCAGCAGAGACGAAAACCGCGCATCTTGTTCTGACTGATTTCACACGGTACGGTCCGATTGGTAGAAGTTTGTCTCGGAGAAGATGGTCGATGCTCAGAATTGTCCTGGTTTGTGTAGTGGGATTGCTAGGCGGCCTTGGCGTTAGCAATTCATTTGGTCAATCGTCTACTGAACTGCGGGACGTCCAGATACAAGTTAAGGAAATGTTTAAACACCAGCGGTATCGAGAGGCTGTGCCGTTCGCTCAAAGGGCCATTCGATTGAGCGAGGAAGAGTTTGGCTTGGAGCATCCAACGACCGCGGCGTTCGTATTCAATCTCGCAAAGTTGTATCAAAAACAGTCCCAATATAAAGATGCGGAACCACTATATAAGCGCGCTCTTGCGATCCGTGAGAATGCCCTTGGCAATGGCCATGCTGATGTTGCGGCGAGCTACAACAGTTTAGGCCGACTATATGACGCGCAAGGACAACTCGCGGACGCAGAACACTTTTATAGTCTTGCATTGGATGTGATGACGGTCGCGCTAGCTGATGACCCGCACGTTATAAATGCGATGAGCCGGATTGCTGCGACCTATCGTGCTGAAGCGTATCACAACCGGGCACGTCTGTTACATGAGCAAGAGAATTACGGCGATGCAGAAAATCTATTTGGGGCGGCGATGGTAATAATGCGAAGTACATTTGGTGAAAAGCACGCAGAGGTTGCCCGAGCCTATGAGAACTATGCGGCATTGCTTCGGGACATGGGTCGACCAGAAGATGCTGCCGAAAAGGAAGAATATGCGCGTGCGATTCGAGCGCGCCGCGCGCGGTAATTTTACACGTAACTGATGGGAAAATACTTATTCATAAGTTCTGATATCGTCGATCACTTTACCATCATTCGCTAAACTTCCGGGCTGAGATAACGCTACATCACCCTTTAGTTTACATACTGCCTGTAGCGAAACTGCGATCTCGTTTCTAAATTGGTCGCTGCAGTCAGATGTCTCACAATGCAGTGTCATCACGTCGACGTGGTCGATGTTGTCGACTACTAACCGTGCACGATTTATTTCTGGGTGCCGGGCAATTACTTCTGCAATTTGCTTGGGGTGAACAAACATGCCTTTCACTTTAGTGGTTTGATCAGCCCGTCCCATCCAACCCTTAATCCTAGTGTTAGTGCGTCCGCATGGACTTTGGCCAGATAAGATTGCAGATAAATCACCGGTAGCAAACCGAATGAGCGGGTATATCGGATTGAGCGTCGTGACCACTACTTCGCCAACTTCTCCTTCATTCACCGGATCCCCTGTCCCCGGCCGTACAATCTCAACGATGACGCTTTCGTCAAGGATCATCCCTTCCATAGCAGGAGATTCGTACGCGACTAGGCCTAAATCAGCAGTGCCATATGATTGCAACACGTGGATGCCGTGGGATCGGAAATAGTCCCGCAGACTTGGCGGCAACGCCTCACCTCCGACTGCGGCATTGGTGATCGAGGAAACATCAAATCCCAGTTCATTGGCTTTCTCCAATAAAATTCTTAAGAAAGACGGGGTACCTACATATCTCGCGGGTTGAATATGACTAATGGTCTGAAGTTGCTGCTCAGTATTCCCGACGCCACCGGGAATTACTACACAACCGCACGCATGTGCCCCGGCTTCCATCATGTGGCCTGCTGGTGTCAGGTGGTAAGCAAAAGTATTATGTACCGTATCACCACGGCGAAAACCTGCAGCATAGAGGGCACGTCCCATTCGCCAGAAATCTCCTCCACGTGTGCCTGGTTCATAGATGGGCCCTGGTGAACAAAAAACCCAGTCTAGTTTGCTTGAAGCCGCAGTGGTGAGCCCACCGAGGGGTGGGTCATCCTTTTGGCGCGTGTTGAGCTCAGATTTGCGGGTGATTGGCAACCCTGCGAGTGCCTCTCGGGAGTTTAAGTCGGCCGGTTGGACGTCGGAGAGAATCTTAGCCCAGCCTGGCGCGTTGCGTATTGCGTTGTCGACCTGTTTTGATAATTCCGCAAGTAAAGCTTGTTCACGCACCTCTGGGTCGCGAGTTTCGAGATCATCAAAGTAGTCCATAGTCGCAGTCTCCCTCTCTTAGGTACTCCAAAACAACCAATAACAAGGTATTTTTCTTAATTGGGTCTTACCGTAGCCACTTTGCTGTGGTAATCCGAGTATGAATTTTTAGAGACAGAGGCTCTGATGTCTGAAGCTGCCACTTTTGTTCCTGGCGTTACGCCCCATACCGAGGGTCAAGTCGAATTTCAAACCTCTCCCGAGGCCTACCGCCACTGGCGTTTAAGTATCGATGTGCCAGTCGCCACTCTATCGATGGATGTCGATGAGAATGGTGGATTAAAGGCCGACTATAGTCTTAAGCTTAACTCCTATGATCTCGGTGTTGATATAGAACTTTATGACGCTGTGCAGCGCCTTCGGTTCGAGCATCCTGAGGTGCATGCAGTAATAATCAAGTCGGAAAAGGAGCGCGTATTCTGTGCAGGCGCCAACATTGGTATGCTTGGCGCTGCGGATCACGCGGCCAAAGTAAATTTTTGTAAGTTTACTAATGAGACACGATGCGCCATTGAGCAAGCTAGCAATGATTCGGGCCAGCATTACCTTGCAGTAATAAATGGTCCAGCCTCCGGTGGAGGCTACGAGCTGGCGCTCGCCTGTGAACACATAATGCTCATCGATGATGGTACTTCCGCAGTGGCTCTACCGGAGGTGCCTTTGCTCGGTGTTCTTCCTGGCACCGGTGGTCTAACGCGCTTGGTGGACAAGCGAAAGGTCCGGAGAGATCATGCCGATTTGTTCTGCACCATGATGGAAGGGGTGCGGGGTAAACGTGCCTTGGAATGGTCGCTGGTCGACGAGCTTGTGCCTGCCTCTGAGCTCGCGGAGAAAGCTCGGGCAAGGGCGCTTTCTCTGTCAGAAAAAACCCGAGGTCCAAGCGATATTAAGGGGGTCAGTCTTGCTCCGCTCTTGAGAGAGGTCTCAGAGACTGGCCTCGAGTACCGTTTCCTGGAGATCGGTATCGATAGTGCAACATCGGTTGCAAATTTCATCTTGCACGGTCCAAGTGATGCCCCTCCCTCTGATCCTGAGAAGTTGCATGAATTGGGCGCAGATTTTTGGCCACTGGCGCTGGTCCGTGCCCTAGATGACGCGATTTTACATTTACGTACCAATCGCTCAGATATAGGAAATTGGGTAATTCGCGTAACTGGAAATGGCTCTCTAATTCGGGAGTATGATGAATTTTTGTTACTTCATAGTAGAGATTGGTTGTCGAGGGAAATACGCCTTTATTGGCTACGGGTTCTAAAACGTTTAGATGTAACGTCTCGGAGTCTGATGGCCTTGATAGAGGGCGGGGACGGTTTTTCTGGGACATTATTCGAGCTTGCGCTGGCCTGTGACCGTATCTATATGCTGGATGATACCGGCTCATCTAGTCTTTCCTTGTCGGAAATGAATTTTGGTCAGCTTCCGATGGCTAACGGCCTTAGTCGTCTACAAACTCGATTTCTTGGCGAACCCTCACACGCATCAGCATTACGCAAAACGCTTGGGAGGTCTCTCAGCGCTCAAGATGCTGACAAATTTGGGCTGGTCACCGGAATTCCCGACAAGATCGACTGGGACGACGAGGTGCGTTTAGCAATCGAGGAGCGGTCTAGTTTTTCAGGCGATGCGTTGACTGGCTTGGAGGCAAATCTTCGCTTTGCTGGCCCTGAGACGATGGAAACAAAAATTTTTGGTAGACTATCCGCATGGCAGAACTGGATTTTCCAAAGGCCGAACGCTGTTGGACCAGAGGGTACTTTGCAGCTTTATGGCACCGGGCAGCGGGCTCGGTTTGATAAGAAAAGGGTTTGATATGTCTATGGCTGTGGATTACGGACAGCGAATACCCAACAACGTGAGTCTTCACAGTGACCGACGCTTGCAGCGGGCTTTAGAACTCTGGCAGCCACGGTTTCTTGATTGGTGGCGGGAACTGGGACCGGACGGATTTCAAGAATCTGATGTTTACTTGCGTACCGCTGTCAGCATTGAGCCGGGAGGCTGGGCGCATTTTGCACATGTAAAGATGCCAGAATATCGGTGGGGAATTTTTTTGAATAGCCCCGAAAAGGATCGCCAAATTGGTTTCGGAGAAGAAAAAGGTTTGCCAGTTTGGAATCAAGTGCCCGGCCAGCATAGGGCTGACTTGCGTCGGTTGATCGTCACTCAAGGGGATACCGAGCCTGCTTCGGTGGAACAGCAGCGCTTG
>CAJWOI010000238.1 GCA_913044255.1 uncultured Alphaproteobacteria bacterium | reverse complement strand
TAAAAGCAGCACCTATCAAAACCATCCCCGACAACAAGGCTGGCCCAGCAAAAACCCTGTGCCAGTAAACGCGATGTTTGAGGGCAGAAAATCCAGCTCTCTCTAGCAAAGCTACAAAATTGGGGATCTCCCAAAACGATAAAGTTTCTGGCGACGCAAAATTATCCTGTATTTGGCTGATCGTAAGCTCAGTCGCAAATTGATGTTGCTCGCGCCGCCACGCAATTTGGCCTGGCCCGCTCGACAACACACTCCTCAAAAGCCAATGCCCGACCCTTAGTTCAGCAGTCTCCGCATCAAGTCGTTGAACAAACTTATCTTTTCCCTCATAACGGAATATGACAACTTCATGAAGCGTTAGCTCCGGTTCGGTGATGCGCTGTGCATGTATAACTGCCTCACCATAGTCGTCCGCTTGGCGCAACCACAAACCGGAACTGGATACCGCCAAAATTGATGTGCGGCCCTCAATATAACGAGCCTCAAGCTGCTCATATCGCCACAACAGGGAGGCAGCAAGAGGATTAAACACCGTAACCACAAACGCCCCGATAACTAAACTTAGCACAATCCCCGGAAGCAAAAATTGCCAGACTGATATGCCAGAAGCACGAGTAACAACGAGTTCACTGGTGCGAGTCAGCCTCGCCAAAACCAACATAACGCCGATCAAAAAGGAGTAGGGAATTACCCGTTGGACCATGTAGGGAAGATGAAGAAACGCCAACTGCAGTGCCACTGCAATGGTCGCGTCCGGTTTGCTCGCTGCCCGACGACTCAATTCGACCCAATCAAACATAAAAATGAGGACAGCCAACGCGAACAAGGCAGTCCCGACACCGATTAGGAATTGACGCCCGATGTAGATAGATAACGTGGTGGACAATCTCATTGTTTCTGAAGCGCCAATCTATGATGGATCCAATCCAGACGATTGCATTTTCCGCTGTAACGGATCCAAGGCTACTATGTACCAAGCTACCCCAACCATTACGGCAAACAATAAATAAATTAATGGAATGACGTGAGGCGAACGAACTATCAACCCCGTCATGCCAAATGTTAACGCCTGTACGGCAACAGCCATCATCACAGCCGACAATAAACGCCAATTTGCGCCGCGCCGGTTAAAGTCCCCAGAAAAGAGCGCCCCTAAACCGATCAAGACAAACAACAAACTTGCCAACGGCGTAATCAATCTTCGATGTGCTTCGGCCGCAAACTCCCTCCGGTGACGTTCCTCCACAACATCGCGAGGCCACAACAAATCCGGGAATAACCGCTCCTTTGCCTCTCTAAATCGTGCAGCCTCGAGTCCTTTTGCATCTCCAAACTCGAACGCGTAGCGATCAAAATAAAGCAATGACAATTCACCGCTGTCAGCTTGAATTTCTTGGCGATTCCCATTTAACAAAACAAGGCGCGGGCCGCTATCTGTTTGAACTAACTTGCCACTCTCAGCCATAAGAGTAGATGGTTCCGAAGAATTACGCTCTTGGTGCACCATAATACCATGCAACACATCATCGGTGCCACGCTCTCGAACGTATATGGTTAAACCATCGACGGGCGTATTGAACACACCCTCTCGTAGCAGCAGCGATGCAAATGAATTCCGCACCTGAGATTGAATATTTTTAAACTCGTGAAAACCTAACGGCATAAAATAAAAATTAATCGCGTAGCATAACAACATAATCACGCCTGCCACACTAAGGGCAGGTGTCGCAAGGCGGATGTTTGATAAGCCAGTAGCTTTAAGTACGATGATTTCCCTATCCACTATTAACTGATGATAGGAGTACAGGACGGCCACAAATAATGCGACGGGAAGAATTACGGAGAGCAAAGACGGTAAAAGTAACGTAGTCATGTACAAAAACAGACCAAAAGATAAACCTTTGTTGATAATCAGATCTACGAACCGCAGCGACTGGGTGAGCCAGATAACACCGGTGAAACTGAATGCCACGACCACAAGCGGTCCAATCAGTTGGCCCACGATATATAGGGAAAAACGGCGCATTCTGCTCCTTTCGAGCGACGCGACCCTCGCCACACAGATAGATGGCCGCTTACAAACTTAAACAAATACTTCCCATAACTGCAACACTTGCTAGAGTCGGTAAGGGCGCGCAAAAACAAAACTTCCCTCCGTGAAAGGGAGATAAGCTGATCGATCCCGGGAAAATAACAGTGCTAAAGAGGAAATTATGAATATCACCTTTTCCAAACCCTCCTATCCTTCTACAGGCGGACTCATTGCCTTAACCGCAGAGAGTAGCGGATTAATGCCGTCTGCCGCCAAACTCGATCGGAAGATGAGGGGTTCCTTGAAACGAGCCATGAATGCAGAAGGCTTCACCGGGAAGAGGGGCCAATTCCTGGTGGTCTTGGCTCCCACCGGCCTCCGCGCAGATCGGGTAGTCTTGGTGGGAATAGGAAAGGCAGAGACTTTCGATTCCAGCGCTGCGGAAAAACTGGGGGGTCGAGTTGTGGGCCAACTGAAGTCAATGGGTGTAAGCCACGCAGCACTGATAACGGATCCGATCTCTGCGTCTCCACTCGAGACATCGAGTATCGCGGCGCACCTAGCATGTGGCGCTTCTTTGCGCAGCTATCTATTTGGTAGATACAAAACAAAGCGGCCAAAAGTTCCTAAAATCAGGCTGCGCAAACTAACTATCATGACCTCGAACCCATCAAAAGCGCGGTCGGAATATCGGCCTCTCGCAGGAATAGTTAAAGGGGTATTTTTTACCCGTGACCTGGTTTCAGAGCCTGCCAATGTTTTGTTTCCGGTTGAACTCGCGGAACGTGCAAAAACTCTAAAGGATGACGGGGTTAAGGTAGAAGTATTAACAGCGACAAAGATGCGGGAACTTGGTATGGGGGCGCTGCTAGGCGTGGCTCAAGGCAGCGCTCGTGAACCAAGAATGGTGGTCATGCAATGGAACGGCGCGCCGGATCAGGCAGATCAAACACCGGTCGCCTTTGTAGGGAAAGGCGTCACCTTCGACACTGGTGGAATTTCAATCAAACCTTCTTCCGGTATGGAAGACATGAAGTGGGATATGGGGGGTGCTGGCGTCGTGATCGGCTTAATGCGTGCCTTGGCGCAGCGTAAAGCCAAAACCAATTCGGTTGGCGTCGTTGGTTTGGTTGAAAACATGCCCTCGGGATCGGCACAAAGACCGGGAGACATAGTGACTTCGATGTCAGGTCAAACTATTGAAGTCCTGAACACCGACGCGGAAGGCCGCCTAGTGCTTGCGGACGCACTCTGGTACACCCACAATCGGTTTAAGCCACGTTTTATCGTCGACCTAGCAACACTGACCGGAGCAATCATTGTATCTCTGGGAACTGAGCGTGCCGGTCTGTTCTGCAATAATAAGGAACTTTCACAACAATTGATGGCCGCCGGAGATACAGTGGGTGAAAAATTGTGGCCTATGCCCATAGATGACGCATACGACACTGACATCGATTGCGATATAGCGGACATGAAAAACATTGGCTCGGGCCGTGGGGCAGGCAGCGTTACTGCGGCAAAATTCCTTCAAAGGTTCGTGAACCGCACGCCTTGGGCGCATCTGGATATCGCTGGTGTGACTTGGTCAAAAAAGGAACTGACGCTTGTGCCAAAGGGAGGAACTGGTTTCGGTGTACGTCTTTTGGACCGTCTGGTAGCAGAAAATTACGAAACACCCTGAGAACGGGTACCAAATTTGTGTCGTTGGCCACCGAAATCACGTTTTACCACTTGACGAAGTGGCCTCTAGAACGTGCCCTCCCTAAACTTTTAGAAAGGGCTCTGGCTCAGAATCATAAGGTGGTAGTACGAGTTCCCAACACGGATCGGCTCGCTGCGTTCAACCAGGCCCTTTGGACCTATGACCCGGGATCGTTTTTACCTCACGGGGTGGCTAGAGATGGGAATTCGAAGCACCAACCAGTCTACTTAACTACTGGGAGCGACGTGCCAAATGAAGCTACACTCTTGATTCTTACTGGGGGCACAGACTCCGATGATATAGGCCGATTTACACGCTGCTTCGATATTTTTGAGGGAGATGAACGGTCCGTTGTAAATGCCGAGAAGCGATGGGCATTGCGTAGCGTGGCCGGTTATTCGCAAACCTACTGGCAGCAAGCCGTTGATGGCCGATGGGAAAAATGTGTAAAGCCTGAATTTTCAACCCTAAACCCCGCAAAGAGCGCCCGATGATCTAGCTCGATCCCACGACAAGAGATTGTGCGCCCATCAAACCATTCCAGAACCTGATTCCTAGGAATCTTGATGATTTTGAGAGGCCAGCGCCGCTTACGGCATAATGCCGTGCCTTGTTCGAGTTGTTTCTGAACAGCTGGCAAGAAATATCGAAATAAATTGAATTTTAGGTTGACGGTCGTTGGTCTGCCGACCTAAATAATGTACCTTCTAGGCACTCTAACTACTATATCTTGTGAGAGTAGGCAAATATTGTAAGTGGAATAAGAGCAAATCGCTACCATTTGGTTTTGTATGAGCGGAAACTGGGGAATAGATGCGTATTTCACGTCACTATACGAAGAAAAATCAGTCCCCTTATAAGGGCATTGCGTTTCGCACTGCGAACAGTGAAATCCGCAACCCGGACGGCTCAGTCGTTTTCAATGCTGAAAATATCGAAGTCCCTGCCAATTGGTCGCAAGTAGCCGTTGATGTACTCGCGCAAAAATACTTTCGCAAAGCAGGAGTACCCGCGGCAACACGACCAAAGTTAGAGCCCGACCAACCCGAATGGCTGGCGTCACGAGAACCTGATCCGGAAAAACTAAAACATCTTCCGAGTGAGGGCCGCACCTCAGCTGAGACAAAAGCAACTCAGGTGTTTGATCGTATGGCCGGCGCATGGACCCATTGGGGATGGAAAGCTGGTTACTTTGATCAAGAAGAGGA
>CAJWOI010000237.1 GCA_913044255.1 uncultured Alphaproteobacteria bacterium | reverse complement strand
CTTTATCTATTGGCACTGAATAAACTAATGCACCGACAGGCTTACCATTTTCAATTTCCGAATAATTGGAATGGCAAATTACACACTTAGGCGAAACTATGGGCACAGCAGTTGCTGCACGAAGCAATCGATTGTCACCATTAATTTCCACTTTCTCGTACCGACCTGCTCCGGCAAGAAGTTTTGTTATTGCCTCTTTCTCAAATGGATCTTTTGCAACGTTCGTGCTGCTATACGGCTCACCACTTGCATCAATCAAACGGGTTTCAGGATGCCCTGCTTTTTTGACGGCCTTAAATAGTAATTTGGCTGCACGCCCAGCAGGGTAACTATCTTCATCCTCCACATATGCTTTAGTGATCAATACCACTACATTGACATAAATATCATTGAGGAGAGTTACTGTTTTACGGGCTCTTTCCAGAGCCAAATCTTTCTGGGTATCTGCTGCGTTTGCAGAAGTCATTGGAAACGGGGCAAGTCCCGCCATAATAAGGGCTCCGCATAGTAATGGGTTACATTTTTTTTGAATCATTTCTTCCTTTCATTTGTTTAGTTCCATGAGTTTATACTATTAACACCTGCAATGGTTGATCAGGTTGGGCATATTAGTTATGCCTGACGCTAATTAAGATACCCTTGCTTTATTTTGCAGCTTTGATCGAAACTGGCTTATTACTACTTGCCACGTGTGAGTGAATCGACCATGTGCCGCGAGTAAAGAGGATTCCGGGCTTGCCCTCTCATCAAATCTTGACCGGCTTGCAACATAAATTGCACCGTGGACTAAACAATGACTAATGCTTTCTATATAGGATAAAGACAATTCATGTTCAAGATTGACGCTTATTTTGGCAAAATATGAGTATCACCATAACCGGCAATTTGTTTGACCTAGTAATTGCATCGCTTCATTGGGTCGGTGGGTAACAACGATGCAGTCTATTAGTGGGCGAAAATGAAGATGGAGCGGTGAAGGAAATCGAACCCTCTTAATGCTCAAAACTGTAATGAACGATCGTCTGAGACACATCAAAACCGACTGTCTCTCCACAGATATCAATGAATCTCACACTGTTTTAGTGAGTCGATGCACTGATTAACTGACTGGCGTTGTGAATGTTTGTGCGATTGTTGTGACCAGGAGGTGTTTCATTGGTATTGTGAGGTGAGTGTAAAAGCGACCGGTTACGGGCGCATTAGGCCGACGATGGTGCGGAACTTCACCGGGTTGTCGCCTGGATTTTGTTTGCCGACGTGATGCGCCCCCTGGTCCCATAGGTCGGGGTTGAACGCCGCCTTGCTGGTGCTGAACGACACGTGCGAGTCGCCCCAAAGAGCATTGATGCCGGTTGGGTTGTCGTTTGAGGTGTGCGGCCGGGTGGCCTCGGTATAGATCAGGTCGGTGACAATGGAGCGTTGCGAGGAAAAATCGCTGGCCTTTCGGGCCACGAGGCGCCATTGGGCCTCCACGTCATTCTTGGCGTTGGGTCTCGCCGGACGGTCGGATTGCGGGTAGTACATATAGTTGCCCCGCACGCGGCCGCGATAGCACATGGGCCACGGGACCTTGGGGCTTTGGTAGTTCTTCAACTCCTGCTTGATGGGGAGCGTATCGGCATGTCTCAGACCTGGATCGTAGAAGGAGGGACCGGAGGTGATCAGGCCCACCGTGTAGAGGAAGCCCAGGTTCATGGGAAATTCCGTGTTCGCCCGCTGGCCGTCGGTGCCGGAGAACATCAGGTAGCTCATCCACGGCTCGGAGGAGACATCCCGTTCCGGATTGAACATCGTGGGGGGAATCCGGTCATCGAAATCACTCGCATAAGCCGCCAGCGCCAGCCCGATCTGCCGGAGATTGTTTGTGCAACTGGTTCGCTGCGCCTTGTTTTTTGCCTGGCTGAGTGCCGGGAGCAGCAACGCGGCGAGAATGGCAATAATGGCGATCACCACCAACAACTCGATTAAGGTAAAGGCGCGCTTACTTTGCATGTCTCTTTATTGGCTTGTAAGGAGCGAGCCTCCATGCTCGAAGGCACAGGAACCTAAATCAGGCTTGATTGTGGTTTCATTGATTATGCAATGGTAATCTCAAATGCCGTTAGTATGCGATCAAGGAGCGACAACGCGGAAGAATCCGGTCGCGCCATCGACAGGCAGGGTCAGGGGGCTTTCAACGTCAACGTCCACGTCTTCCCAGACTGGTGCGCTTAGACTTGCGGCTTTCTGTACCGTATAGGGACCCATGCCGCCCTGCCACTCCATGATTAGGTTGGCACCGGTGCCATCCAGGTCTAGGCCGGTGATTTGGATCGGTTCATCGGTGACGACGGTAACGAACGCATGCCCCCAACGAGGGGTGACCACCGAATCGTTAACGTCGTCAATGACCGCCACGCTCAGATCGTGCTCCCCCGCGGCAGCGCCGACCCACTCGGCGCTGAAGGGTTTTGTGGTCGATTCAGCGACCAATTCTCCGCCAGCGTAATACTGTACACGCACGATTTCGCGGTCCGAGGCGCCAATTTCCACCTCGAGTGGAATCACTTCTCCCGATTCGAATTCTTCTCCATCCAGGGGTGTCACCAGGGTCACCTCCGGCATGGCCGGCAATCCTTCCCGCGTCTCCGGTGGTCCCAGTGGACCAAAGTCGTTGGGATCAAAGGTCATATCGTCGGTAATAACGAATTTGTCAAAGAAAGACCCGTCTTCACGGCGCGCCAGTGAGATGAAGTACATCCCAGGTTCGTCGATCTCAATGGTATAAGGGGAAGGTCCATCCTGTGGTTTGCTGTTCCAGACAAAATCGGATTTTCCGGAAAAACCGGTCATACTTGCCTGATTGCCATCGACGCGATTGCCTGGACGCTCGCCATCCAGCCAAAACCAGCTCGAATCATCGCTGCCACTGTCCCCACTGGCGCGATACCAAACGATGTGGGTGCCGGCGTAGATGAACTCCACATCATATAAGAGCTGGGAGGATGCCTCATTGCCCCCGGCGCCGTTTGGCAGAACCATCGACACGCCTCCTGAAGGTGTGCCGCGGGAGAAGTTTTCCACCCAGCGATCGTCGGTGTTAATGTCATAAGACTCCGCCTCGAAGACTATCAACCCATCTTCCGTTTGTGGGAGCAGGTAGCCGAGGCCGTAGAATTTCACCTGGCCACTGAAAATATTGGGAGTTGCCGCGGTGTCGGCAATATTGTTTAGCGAGATGGTGTATTTGGCGCCTACAACCATCTCGGAAGTTTCCAGCAATACAACGCGGGGGCCAACTAATAATGCGCTGACAACTTCCGTGGACCCCTCGGCGCTGGTGATCTTATAATTTTCAACCATTTCAGCGGAGGCGACACTCAAGGGCTCTGAAAACATCACAAAAACGCGCTCCTCGATTGCGTTGCCCTGAGCTCTGATGACCTGGGGCGGATCAGTCTCGGGAATGACCGAAATGATCGCCTCCTGGCTCACGGCGGAGGCGCCAATGCTCGCTGCATTAAAACGCACAACAGCCCCGTCCCAATCCAATGTGAGCGGACTCACCATGAAGCTGGTTCCGGTTTGCCCCGAAAGGTCGATGAATTCATCGCCAACTTTGCGTTGCCATTGCAACACCATCAGCGCATCTTCGGGTGTGATCGCCGCATCACCGGTCAGAGTTACAGACGTGTTTTCCACCCCTTCGGTATCCACGGGATCCAGAGTGATTTCCACTTGGTTGTTGCTTTCCACCTCTTCGCCCTCCCGTGGGGTCGAAGGCGGTCCAAATTCCCCGAAGTCGTCGGGATTGAAGGATGAATCGGTGGTGATGATGAATTTGTCGACATAGGCTCCATCCTCACGGCGGGCGACGGCGATGGTGTGCAGCCCTGGATCGTCGATGTCGAAAGTCATTTGACCTCCACCATCCTGTGCTTTGCTGTTCCATTCAAAGATGGCGCCATTGAATCCGACCATGCTGGCCTGGTTGCCCGAAGTTCGATTCGGCGGCCGTTCGCCATCCACATGCAGCCACATGGAGTCGTCGTTGCCGCTGTCCCCCCCGGCGCGATACCAAATGATATGCGTACCCGTCTTGGTGAAAACAATGTCGTACTGCAACTGGGTGTTGGTTTCATTGCCGCCGGCACCGTTGGGGTTCACCATGGAGATTTCACCGGAGGCGCCTTCGCGGTCCATATCCTCTATCCAGAGTTCATCCGGGTTCCGGTCAAAATCCTCGGCTTCCCAAATCACGAAACCGTCCTCTCCCTGCAGCAGGGGACTCTGCTCCTGAGCCTCTGTCTGCACGAGGAACAAGCCCAGGGCAGTTGCCGGTGCCAGGACACACCAAGTGATCAGACGCTGCCACGCATTGGCAGTGCCATCTATTGCACGATGTTTTTTCATAGTATGATTGTTGTGAGTAGGAGGTGTTTCATTTCAATTTTATTAGGCTGCTTCCTTGCGAGTGAAAACCCAGTTATCATCGCTCGTAAGATTTGGGTTAAACCGATATCCCAATCCTTTAAATTCTTTCAATCCCTCAGGTTCACTTACACGATGACGAACAAGATAGTCTGTCATAGCACCCCTAGCCTTCTTTGCAAAAAAACTGATGACCTTGAAATCGCCCCTTTTCTGATCTTTAAAGATCGGTGTTATCACGCGCCCCCGCAAGGCGGGCTTGTGAACGACATTATAATATTCGTTTGAAGCCAGGTTTACCAAAATTTGAATTCCTGAATTTTTAATGGCGACGTTGAGCGCATTCGTTAGAGTCGAACCCCAAAATTCGTATAAATCTTTGCCCTGCGGCGTGGCTAGTTTCGTCCCCATTTCAAGACGATACGGTTGGATTAGATCCAAAGGACGCAAAAGACCATAAAGCCCGGACAGAATCCGAAGATGCTTCTGAGAATAAGCAAAATCTTTCTCGTTGTATTTCTCAAAAGTAAATCCGG
>CAJWOI010000236.1 GCA_913044255.1 uncultured Alphaproteobacteria bacterium | reverse complement strand
AGGACGATGCCAGCAGTTCGATATTTGGGGGGCTCCATTTCCACCAATTAGCCTGGCTTATGTTAAGACTCAAATCCGTGACCTTGCAGAAACGCTGCTGCTTGATCCAGCTCCTAGTAAAATGCCGCTTGATGTTGTACTGGGTCGCATCCAGAATTTTGACCCCGAAATCATGATCATGAGCACAACGACACCAACGTTTAATAGTGATTCTATATGGTTTGCCGGACAAGTAAAAAATCTAATACCCAATATTAAAATTGGCGCTCTGGGTATCCATGTCACCCGACTGTCGGCTCAATCTTTATCGGCTACATCAAATATCGATTTTGTTATCAAAGGTGAACCGGAAGCGGTAGCCCGGCCCTTAATTAAGGCTTTTACCACGGGTAATGGTTTGAATGATATCAATGGAATTGCTTTTCGTAATGGCTCAGGTTTTAAGGATAATCCAGACGCGCAAGCGCGTTCGGATGTTGATTCCTACGGCTTTCCTGATTGGAGCGATACGGATTTTTCGGACTATAATTTGCCGGTTAAGAACAGGCCCTTTTCGTTGATATCTTTTTCTAGGGGTTGTCCCCACTTGTGCACGTTTTGCGCCGCACCGGCTTATTACGGCAAGAAACTACGTCTTCGATCCGTCGAGAAACTGATCGAAGAAGTTAAATCTAATTTGCGAAATGGCGTGAGAGACTTTCTATTCTGGACGGAATTGTTGAGTGCTGATTTAAAATTTCTTAACCGTTTTCTCGATGCGCTGATAACCGAAGGACTGCACAATAAAATCCGCTGGGTTAGTAATGCGAGGGTTGATGGCCTAGATCAGGCAACGTCACATAAAATGAAACTTGCGGGCTGTTGGCAAGTTGCTTTCGGCTTGGAATTCGGTACAGATAAGGTGCTGAAACTAGCTAAGAAGGGCGCAACTATTGAGGAGGGCCGGAAGGCGGTTGAAATGATCAATGCCGCTGGTATAGCGGGCACGGGACATTTCATGATGGGCTACCCTGGAGAAGATGAAGAAGATTTGCAGGCGACGATCGACTACGCTTGCTCTCTTCCTCTGACTTTTGCTCATTTCTATATTGCCACCCCTTTCCCTGGGTCTCCGCTGTACGAAATGTATCTAGGAGCAGAAACTGGCGGGAAGGGATCTTGGGATTATATCGCACAGAATAAATATGTTTTTTCGGAGTACGGTCTCACTGAAGAGTTGATCAATAGCTACACAGCGAAAGCCTACAGGAAATTTTATTTATCGCCCCGCAGAATCCTAAAGGTTTGTAACATAGCAGAGGGGGTTGGTGAGCATATTAATCTAATCAGACTCGGGACAAACTTTGTTCGCGACATTCTGAAGCAACATGTGTAGGAAGCCCATTACAGGTAGCCACCTCACCTTATGGATTTGCATAAAGGGGCGTATTTTGTCATCTGCCGACTAGATTATACCCTTCAAAAGGCACCATATATATCGGTGCCAAACTTTGCTCACTACGATTCCAGAGGTACCGTGTTTGCGGGCAAATTCGTGGCTGGGCACTTCTGAAATTCGAAATCCGTTTTTGAGCACTTTCATAATCATTTCTTGCTCAATGGTAAAAATATCCTCCTTCAACCCTATCTTCAATCCGACTTCCCTACGAATAGCCCTGAATCCGTTTTGCGAGTCAGTTAGGTTTGCTCCATAGCGCAAATTAATCACTTGGGTAATAATCCCGCTTCCAACCAGCCGAATGAACTCACTCACAGTACCATGCAGTTCGTCACTACCGCCCCGCATTCTTGAAGCAACGACCAAATCGGCTTCATTGTCCAACAAAGGCTGAAGTAGAATAGGAATATCGGCAGGGCTATGCGAACCATCAGCATCTATAAAAACGACGATATCGCCGATAGCTTCTCGTAACGACACACGCAATCCGTCACCTTTCCCGTGACCATTGTCTAGAACGATACGTGCACCGTGCTGAGATGCAACTTCACGGGTATTGTCAGTTGAATGGCCATCAACTAGAAGCACTTCATCGCCATAGGGTAAGCAGTCATCAACTATTCCAGCGATAGTTTTTTCTTCATTCTTAGTGGGGATGACGATACTTATTTTAGTGATGTCTTCCATGTAACGAGCCTATCTGGTTGATGGAGCGGCAATGATGTTTGAGTTTATGGTGTACACTATACTAAAAACTGATTGAAGAAAAAAGTCGAGATTCAGCGTTGTGATAGACCAAAAATATTTTTCGAGTACGATGCATTATCTCGAAGTTAGCTCAACAACTTGATAACATCATAGGTCCAAGGACAACTCTGCTCAAACATGAGTATGGCCATATCTAATTCCCGATCCAATCGGGAGGGTTTTTTTTAAAAGTGGCTGAAGACACTAAGGACCGGTCGTATTCTGGCGGGGCTAGTATAACAAGGACCTTCCCTTATTTCCTGCGATTTTCATAAAATCAGATATCGTTAGAACCAATATGGTCTACGGGCGTTTTCTGACCAACACAATAAAAGCAAACATAGCTAGTTTATCCATAATCGGGTGCAGAAAGTTTTCGAAGGCGCTCCAAAGCCCATAACTCCAGCCCGGCATTAAATTACGCATTGAAATTCCTCCCGAAGCCAGATACCTGAAGGGCATTCCAAGTTTTATCTCCCGCACCCGCCATTCAGGAAATTCTTCTTCAAAGCGGTCCCGGTCTCTTTCAAAAACAATCCAGGGAAGGGCTCCATTAGCTCCCGAAAGAGGACCGGATGATGCAAATTCCCAGGTCTTCATTTTCGGGTCAAAAGGTTCTGAGTGCAGCCAACGGTAAACAATCCGTGACCAGTTGGTTACCCAGGGTTCTACCATTATGATTACCCCCCCAGGCGCCACACATCGTGTAGCTTCCTTAAAAAATAATCTGACCTTGGGTAAGTGATGAAGGACATTGACAAGTACGATTCCCCGGAGCCCCCCCCCCAAAAAAGGTAAATGTTGTCCGTCTAGAGCAACTTGAATATTGGGGCAAAAAAAAGTATCCGAGGTGATCAAGGGCATGCGCTCGCTCAAATCTCCTGCCCCTGAACCAATTTCCAGAACATGACCCTGCCCATCTGGCAAGGCTTCGGAAATATCTTTATACCATTCGTTGTAAATTTTCTTTAAAAAAGGTTTTTCATTGATAACCTGCCTTCGAAGA
This sequence comes from uncultured Alphaproteobacteria bacterium, assembly GCA_913044255.1. GTDB lineage: Bacteria > Pseudomonadota > Alphaproteobacteria > UBA7887 > UBA7887. The sequence goes on along the minus strand of CAJWOI010000236.1, from coordinate 1,762 downwards.
GCGGTGGTGCCGGGGGAATCGAGGTCTAAGCCTCTAGTCAAAGGGTGAGCTAAAAATGATTTAATCATATATGGATACCAAAAGTTATTTGCGCATAATGCTTGAGTGGCTGCACGCTTAGAACGCCGGCACCTAGTGTGGCGCGTATGTCCTCAGCTGAATCCGTATCGAGAGACAATCTAATCTAGAAACACATACCTGCGAACTCGTTTGCTCATCAATTACAGGTAGTTCCTAGGTTGCGGAGTATATGTATGTCGTAGAGCAAGAGTACTGGGTGCACAAGCGAAAGGCAGCGCAATAATAAAGTAGAGCACCATGACTACTTCCTCATCATAAAAGTTGCTTTCAAAAAAACCTCCGGCGAGAAAAGCAAGCACGACTGCCGAACTGGCATGTAATATCCAGCGCTCTTCAGTCGAGACTGCAGGGTTGACCAGTTTTCGATAAACCTGTCGGAGAAATGCGACCCAGATCCAAACCCAAGCCGCCAACCCTAAAAACCCTGTGTCAACGGCCAACTGAATAAAATTGTTGTGCATGCCTCGGAGCTTGGCAACATGGCCCTGCGGGTCGGGATAAGACTTATGTACTTGGTCTACGCATTTAAATCCGCACCCAGTTAGTAAATTATCCTTGAAAATCAACATCCCAGTTTTCCAGAGGCTTATGCGTGTTCGGAGAGTGTCGTCGTTTCCTGACATTATGCCCCACAACCGGTCTTTAAAAATATTTCCGATCGGGCTTACCTTGGGGGCTATCGGTGAGGTTACGAGGATTGCTGATATCAGAACCGGAAGAACCACTAAATACAGCTTGCGCCAATTCCATATGAGGTAAATAGAACCGACTAAAAAACCCAGCCAGGCCTGCCGGGTTAGGGAGAATAAAAGGCACACTATAATCATTAGAACGGACAGTAGTAGCCAGTGCTCCCGGGGGTGGTGAAAGATCCAACGGCTTGCCGCAACCAGGCCCACCATCATCAGGATCCCAGCAAATGTCATATAAACACTGAAGGTGCCTTCTACCCGGAGGCTGGTGGCCAGGGCTCCGGCTTCCCACGCTTGATAGAAGCCAAATGAGGCGGCCAGGGTGCTTGAGATGATTAGCGAAGTTACCAAGATGTTCCGCTTTCTTAGGGTATCGACGCTATTGAGCACCCAGAAAAATACTAGCAGAAGAAGTAACTTTTTTAGAGAGGGAAAGCTGTACTCGATGTTGTGAGCCGTGAGTACCGCAATCACGCAAGCCAGAACATAAGCCAAGATCGGGGTGGCCAAGGGCCAATGCTGTGCGGCCCAGGTCCGGGTGACCTGAATTTTTGTCAGCCAGGTCAGGATTCCTAAGGTCAGGGCTATTTGGGTAACGCTGATGGAAAACTGGGAAGCCAAAACGAACACCAACAAACAAAAGAAATTAAATGAGTCGATTGAAGAAGATTTGTTCATTGATCCTTTGCGGATGGATTTGCGAAGAACGAAACTAAGTGGTCAATGGCGGAGCAACCCATAGTCTCTACGGCTTCTTTGGCGTTTCCACCAATGTGGGGGGTGACCATAAGGTTGGGAAGGGAAAGGAACTCCTCATCTGAGGGGGGTTCTTCTGAAAAAACATCCAAAGCGGCGCCGGCAATGTCGCCACGTTGCAGCGCCGTTTTTAGGGCATTCTGATCTACTACTTTCCCCCGGCTAGTGTTGATCAAAAAGGCCGTCGATCTCATCTTTTGCAGAAAACTCTCGTCAATCATTTTTCTAGTGAG
>CAJWOI010000235.1 GCA_913044255.1 uncultured Alphaproteobacteria bacterium | reverse complement strand
GTCCCCGCGGTTCTTCAACCCACGGTCCATTCATGGCTTGGTTGCAAAGTCCTTCACTTGCCGATCGTGCACAGAAACTTGGGGAATATCTCCGCTTTAATTCGCGCATGGACAAACGCCTCTCGGAATTGGCAATCCTCACTGTAGCGCGGCATTGGACTGCACAGTACGAATGGTTCGCACATAAAGAGTTGGCGCTTGAAGGTGGCCTTGCGTACGATATTATTGATTCAATTGAAAGACAGGAACGGCCTAATTTTTCCAATGATGATGAAGCTGCGGTTTACGATTTTTCGGTTGAGTTACAACAAACTCACCAGGTAACCGATGCCAAATATGATGCCGTGGTAAAACACATTGGGCGCCCTGGTGCAGTCGATTTGGTAGGATTGCTCGGCTATTACACTTTGGTCTCAATGACATTGAATGTGTATCAAGTAAAGTTGCCAAACGGGGTCCCAGCGCCATTAAAACCGTAACTTGTGACAAAGGAAAAATTTGGGACAGCGCCTCGATTGCGGTAGGTATGCCCTTTAATAAAAGTCCGGACGATCTTCGCCCAGGCATCACGACACTGGACAGATTTGGACTGAAGCCAAAGAGGAGACAAGGATGAGTTTGACGCAGCTTTCTGATATTGCCAGGGCGATCGTAGCGGACGGCAAAGGTATCTTGGCGGCGGACGAAAGTACCCCAACAATTAAGAAACGGTTTGATAGTATCAATGTTGAATCAAATGAAGCAAACCGACAAGCCTACCGGAGCATGCTATTCACAACGAATGGAACAGGGGAATTTATTAGCGGTGTCATCTTGTTTGATGAAACCATACGGCAAAAGGCCTCGGACGGTCGTTCCATGGTTCAAGTCCTCAAAGAAGCAGGAATGATACCGGGAATTAAAGTTGATAAGGGCGCAAAACCCCTACCGAATTGTACAAATGAGACCGTTACGGAAGGCCTTGATGGGCTACGTGAACGGTGTGAGGAATATTTCGGTCTCGGCGCCAGGTTCGCTAAGTGGAGGGCGGTCATTCGAATTGGGAAAGATATTCCGAGCAAAAACTGTATTACAGTTAATGCCCACGCTTTGGCGCGCTACGCGACTTTATGTCAAGAAACCGGCTTGGTTCCGATAGTTGAACCAGAGGTTTTGATGGACGGATCCCATGATATTGACACTTGTGATATGGTAACCGAAGCAACATTGCGGGCAGTATTCCACGAGTTATACCAGCAAGGTGTATCTCTGGAAGGTACACTTTTGAAACCAAACATGGTCATTTCCGGCAATACATGCCCCCAACAAGCAAGTGTTGACGAGGTAGCTGAACGAACAGTTGCGTGTCTCAAGCGAGCAGTTCCCGCCGCCATTCCGGGCATTGTATTTTTGTCGGGTGGGCAATCGGATGAGGCCGCAACACTACATCTCAACGCTATGAACCGGGAGGCAAAGGATCTTCCCTGGAAACTGTCTTTTTCGTATGGTCGCGCACTCCAAGCCGCACCATTGAAAGCCTGGGTAGGCACCAATATCGAGCAAGCGCAGCGTGCATTTTATGAACGAGCGAGCGCTAACGGTGCAGCATGTCGAGGGGAATATACCCAAGTAGTTCAATAGCAATAAAGTTGGTTATTGTGCAGTTTTCTCAAAATACTGTCCTCAATTTTGTTCTTTCAGTTTCCACTGGATAAGCCTCATGACTCACGGTGAACTAGCACCGCATGTTATTTCGCGGGCGACATGCTGTGTAGCTTCACACGCGAAGCTTGGGGCGCACTAGAATCGATGAAGGTTCATGTACGTCGGCATTGGCCTGAAATTGTGCCCAGAATGGATTTCCACATTGTATTGGCAGGTTTGATAGCAATTATTGTCGCGTCAAGTGGTTTTGCGAATGAGGTAACGTACGATCGATTACTGAATACCTCACAAGAACCACAAAATTGGCTTCATATCCATGGCAATTATAGCAGCACAAGATTTTCTAAACTGGACCAAATCAACACCAATTCTGTAAAGAATCTTAGCCTGGCATTCGCGGTATCAATCGGTGGGCAGCAAAGCTCACGGATGAGCGGGGGCACGCTGCAGGGCACACCATTGGTCAACAATGGCTACATGTATGTCGCCAATGGCTGGGGTGAAACGTATAAAATTGATGTGCGTTCGGGTCGCCAAGGAATAATTCGCTGGATCATGGATCCTGCAGTCAACCCCTTACAAGTTGACATGCCGAATAATCGTGGCGTGGCCCTGTGGGGCAACAATGTGTATACGGCCACTTTGGATGGCCGGGTGATATCCACGGACATTGACACCGGGATCGTTGTTTGGGAGCGACAGGTTACAACAAACACAGGGGAATCATTCACGGGAGGCGGCCCCTTAGCTGTTAAAGACATGGTGCTAATCGGTCAGAGTTGGGGCGATAACGGTACTCGAGGTTGGCTAGAGGCCATAAAAGCCAAAGACGGCACTAAAGTCTGGCGGACGCAAATGATCCCAGACCCAGGTGAACCCGGTCATGAAACCTGGGAGGATGTACACAACAGCTACAAGACCGGCGGAGCGTCATTGTGGGTAACCGGCTCATTTGACCCAGATACTAACCTCACATTTTGGGGTACGGGGAACCCAGCTCCAATGTTTGATCCGGAGTATCGACCGGGGGACAACCTTTACTCTTCATCCACAGTCGCGATGGATATCGATACCGGAGCCATCTCCTGGTACTTTCAGTACACGCCAGGCAACTACCTGGACTACGATGAGGTTGGATCACAACTCTTATACGATGCTGAAATAAACGGAGAAACTCGAAAGTTACTAGGTCACTTCGGCCGCAATGGATTTTATTACACTATCGATCGAACTACAGGTACCTTCATAAAAGGAACTCCTTATTTAGATAAAATAACGTGGACGGAAGGCATCGACCCGAGTACCGGAAAACCAAAAGGGTATAACCCTAATAAACCGTTACAAGAATACATAACTGGGGGGGCGCCACGCCGCGGCAAACCGGCAATTGAAGCATGTCCTCATTTCCGAGGCGGCGTCAACTTCTGGCCCACAGCGTATAACCCGATCTTGAAAGTCGCATACGGTGCGGCATTTGAAGGCTGTTTCCATGTGGCACCAAGTGGAAAGCAAATCAATGATCCAAACAAAGTAGTACCTGGCGAATTATTTCTAGGGGGCACTTGGTACGTTAAAAACCCTATTTACGGAAGTATCATCGGCGTTGACGTGATGAGAACCGCAATCGCCATAAAAACAATCCATCCATTCCCACATTATGGAGGCATTCTAGCTACAGCCGGAAACCTTGTATTCGCCGGTCACCTTGACGGCACTTTTGCTGCGTACGACTCTGTCACGCTGATGGAACTGTGGAGCATCAATCTTGGCGGTGCGTTTAAAGCGCCTCCGATGACCTACTCTGTTAACGGGCAACAATACGTAGCAATACTGATGGGTGGCGGAGGAACAAATTTATCGCCGCTTAGCACGCCGGAGCTTAACAACATCCAGAACTCCGGGATGCTTTTTGTATTCTCACTGTAGATTACAAAATCGATATTTTAAGGTAAAGACGGCGATGTGCGCCTACAAATATTTTTTTGGACGCCAATATTTTGAATTGGTGGAAAACGGGAATATTTAAATTCCGCCAAGACCGCGAATTTGACACATCTGATATCAGATACTGTTGAGAGCTAATTCGACCCTGGCCAGTGTATTACAAACCCACCGCGATTCGGCATTTTGATTTTAGGTAATGTGTCAGAATTTATTACATCTGTAGTTTTGATTATATCGTTAAGCGCTAGGACATAGGCCGTTACCGCATAAACATCATCATTGGTCAGAGACATCGGTAGGTCGTATGGCATAGCTCGTCGCACGTAATCAAAAATGGTTGTTGCGTACGGCCAGTAGCTACCGACCGTCCTAATAGGGGTCTTGGAGTCCAAGGACCCGGCTCCGCCCACCAACGGATCCGCCAAACCATCCCCTCCCTCTGCCCCATCACCGTGACAGCGCACACAATGTTTTCGATAGACTTCCTTACCAAGCAGAGCATCTCCTTCTCCCGGCGGCAAATTAAGTCCATCCGGAGCAATGCTAATATCCCACTTGACGATTTCCTCGGGTGCCACGGGCTCTCCCAAGGATGGTCCCGACTCGGCAAATGCCAGTGAAGATAACAAAACGGAGATTATCGACAACAGAACGCAACGACATGCTACTTCAGATATAGACATTACTGACCTCCCCGTTACGGCCAATGCCCCAAGTCTGTATAGCGTTGCAGTGATAAAGTTCTCCTGCCGCATATTGCGCAGACCACACCTCGCGTCGCAATTGGGTATTGCCTTTATCGTCCGTTGCTCGGCTCTGCAATATGGTTGGTGTCCCATCCCAACGCCATGGAATACGAAATCGAGTAAGTGCCATCGGCAAAATCGGATTTCCTAGTGCTGCCTCTGCCCAGCTTTTACCACCATCAGCCGATACATCTACACGAGCCACCGAACCATGACCGGACCAAGCCAATCCAGAAATTTCGTACAACCCTGGTCCATACATGACTACCCCTGTTGCCGGACGAGTGATAGTTGACTTGACCCCCATGGTGAACGTGAACAGCCGAGCTGTACCGTCCGGCATTAAGTCAGAGTATTTGGACGTCTCATCTTTGGTGTAGGTCGGACCGGCTGTAACCTTGATGCGCCGCAGCCATTTCACTGACATATTCCCCTCGAAACCCGGCAATAGGAGACGCATTGGGTAACCTTGTTCGCCACGCAGACGTTCTCCGTTTTGGTAAAAAGCAATAATTGCATCGTCAAGCGCTTTTTCTATCGGCACGCTCCGACTCATTCCAGCAGCGTCAGCGCCCTCCGCCAAAATCCATTTGCCTTTTGAATCTAGTCCCGCCTCATCCAATAA
>CAJWOI010000234.1 GCA_913044255.1 uncultured Alphaproteobacteria bacterium | reverse complement strand
ATTAAAGGCATCGTTCAAGCCATCCCCGATCAAGGCTATACATAAGACAATCAGCAATATGGCGACTCCTGGAAATGTTACTGACCACCACGCATCAAAAAAGAAATCTCTCGACAAGCCGATCATTTTCCCCCAGGTCATTACATCTGGGTCAGTTAGTCCTAAGAAACTCAAAGCTGCTTCGTAAATGATGGTGATACCAACTCTTAAAGTTATAGCAATGACCAGAGGTGGCATGGCGTTTGGAAGTATCACTCTGGCGATCAATCTGAAATTTCTAGCCCCAATGGCACGAGCAGACATCACATATTCTCGTTCCTTGATCTTTAAGAACTCGGCGCGGGTTAACCGAGCCTCAGCCGTCCACGTCGTGACGGCTATCGCCAGGATCACCACCACGATATCTGTAGAAAACACAGCCACAATCACCATCGCAAACACCAATGGTGGCAGCACCTGAAAAAATTCTGTAATTCGCATCAAAACATTGTCGATCATCCCACCGTAAAAGCCGGCCACCGCTCCCAGCGTAATACCAATCAAGACCGTCATTAAAGTTGCTGTGGTGGCGATCACCAAAGTCGGTCGAGTACCATAGATAATGCCTATAAACACGTCACGGCCCATGTAGTCTGAACCAAAAAGTGCGCCAGCTCCGGGCTCACTTAACGGAGCCGCAACCATTTCAAATGGATCTGCTGGAAAGATTATTGGTCCTAATAAGCCAACAAAGATAAATATTGAGACCATAATAAGGCCCAACAACGCCATTCTGTTTTGACAAAAAACCCGCAGCGTTTCTCGCCACTTGACTTCAGGTTCTGGGACTGCTTCTTCAAAACTGAATGGAGAAGCATTATGTGCGATGTCATTTTTCATCAGGTAATTGATTGAATTCGAGGATCCATCCGTTTGTACACCAAATCGGTAATGATGTTGGCGACAATAGTGGTTGCAGCAGCACCGAAAAGTACGCCGAGAATGACAGGATAGTCACGACGCATGATTGATTCATATAACAACGGGCCAAGACCCGGAAGACTGAAAACCGTCTCGACCAATACTGCGCCAGAAAATATATGACCAAGCTGCAGACCGGCCAATGTCACAACCGGCAAAGCAGCATTTCTTAAAGCATGTTTGAAGATAACTTTAAACTCAGACAGACCTTTCGTCCTCGCCGTGCGAATATAGTCCGCACCCAAGACATCAAGCATTGACGCACGGGATATACGGCTGTAGTTGGCAAGATAAAGTATGGCAAGTGTAAATATCGGCAAAACCAGGTGGTTAATTACATCTAGGATCCGATCCAAAGAATTCTCCGGCTCCGGAATGGACCGGATTCCAAATGCCGGAAAGATGGGTAGATAGAGTGCGAAAACCAATAAAATAATCATACCCAACCAAAAAACGGGCGTTGCGTACCCTAATAGGGAGAAAACTGTAACGAAATTACTAAATATCCCCCTCGGTTTAATCGCCGCGTAAACCCCAAATAATGTTCCAACGGCTACCGCTAGAACCAAAGCTGACAACGTCAACATCAAAGTAGTTGGCAAATGCCCCAAAATAAGGTCCGATACTGAGTCATCGTAATAAAAGGAATACCCTAAATCACCTGAGAGCACCTGGCCCAAATACTTAAATAACTGAATATAAACTGGCTGATCCAGCCCGTATGACGCGCGAAGTTTGGCTGCGAGAGCGGGGTCCCCGCCACCCCCTTCTGCCAACATGGCGTCAACGACATCACCAGGCGCCAACTGCAGTAGAAGAAAATTTAAGACGATAACCGCGATTAATAAAACAAATCCTAAAACGATGCGCTGGATTATCGCTGTCTTCATATCCTATAAAATTCTTACTATTTAACCATTATTTATTACAAATAGATTTACATCCTGCTGTAAACTTTTTAACTCATCGACTGCATGACCTTTCCCCCGTAGTCGGTCCAGTTTCGGTTAGGGAATAAGATCATATCAGGCCACCTTTCTAGTGAACACGGCCGGGGGCAGGTAATTAAGTGAAGCGTGTGGCCGGTTCTCGTTGTAATGTGCACTGAAGGCATCGATAGTCTGGCGGGTATCAGTTCAAGGAAACTGTCCTATGTCGGACGAGCGACTTCAAGCCCTGACAATTGATTTGGCAGACAGCATCTCCACAATTAAATTGGGCCCATCAGAAAATGGGCCCAATTTATCACCTCTGTCTTAAGAACGTCGTAAATTATCAGTTTTGTGCTTTCGTCCAGTACATGACATCCCAGTTTTCAGCCGTACCGTAAGCCGGGAAAAAGAGTTCCTTGTGATGAAAAAACATACTTGGCGTATCAAATAACCAGAGCATCGGCATCTCATCTAAAAGAATATCCTGAACCTCGTGATAGAGGGCCGTCCGTTTTTCATAGTTTGATTCCAGAGCCGCCTCTGCAAAGATCCTGTCAACCTCCTTGTCGCAATACCCAGAGGTATTTGTATATGCCTGATTCTTGATATTGTCACAGACGTAGAGTCGGCTAATGCCAATGGCTGGGTCTGTTTTGTCACCCGGCCAGTTGATTGACATATCAAAATCCCAAGCCGCGCTCGTTTTCGCCCAACCGGCAAAACCTTGTTGTGGTTCTAGGCGCACCTTAATACCCACTTTTTTCAATTGTGCCGCAACAAATTCGGCTGGTAGTTGTTGAAAATCGGGCATGAATGGCGGCGCGATAAAAATAAGACCTAGTTCAAATCGAACGCCATCTTTTTCAGGGTATCCAGCTTCATCAAGAAGCTTGTTAGCTTTATCTAGATCTAAGGGATAACCCTGAAGTTTCTTATTAAAAAAGACATTTGTTGCCGGAAAAGGAGATCGTGATTGTTTTGTATACCCGCCATGCAAGACGCCAGACAGTTGAGATCTATTGACTGCATAGGCAATCGCTTGGCGAACTTTCTTGTTGTTTAGAGGCTCTCTGCGGTTATTAAATTCCAGAACAATCGCACCACCAGAGATACCCTTATATTCAGTGAATTGTAGATGCTCAACTTTTTTGAATTCTTTAATGTCACTGAATCGCATCACCGAATCGGTTCGTGCTAATTGGAATTGATTTTTCCTCAGACCTATTCTTTTTGCTGTCTTATCCTGAACGTTCTGGTAGATGATTTTGTCGAGATACGGCAACCCAGCGACAAAATGGTCTTCGTTCCTGTCGATGCTGACATATTCATCTGTTTTTCTATCGCCTATTACAAATGGCCCCGAACCCACTGGATTCTTGTGTGCATCCTGCTTCATAAAATCGTCGGCAGAACCATAAACATGCTTTGGCATGACGGGCAACTGTCTCGGTGTCGTTGCCGCTAGGAGTAGTGGACCATGCGGCTCTGAAAGATGAACGATCAGTGTCTTCGCGTCTGGATACTCATAACTCGAAATGGGCCCAAACATCTGTGGTCCGAATCGATGGTGTTTCTTAACAATGTCGAACGAAAACGCAAGGTCCTCAGAAGTTACTGGCTTTCCGTCATGAAAATTGGCGTTTGGTGCAATATGGAAGGTATAAGTCTTGCCACCGTTGGAAATCTCCCAGGATTCAGCTATATACGGGGATATTTCATTGTTCTCGTTCATCCTGGTCAGGCTGGCAAAAATCTGGGATGTCACCAAGCCCACTTCATAAGCTGAATGAAGAGGATTCAGACTGGGAATCTTACTCGACAGATAAACGACAGTACCGCCTTTGACAGGTGTCGCAGCATGCGTCGCGGGTATTGCAATGGCGAACATTGCCAGAGCAAGTACCTTAAAAATAGCGTTTTTCCAGATTAACATTGAATTCTCCTATGGCAGGGGTTATCGAACCTTTTATTAGCTAACAGCCGGATAAGATAGATTACCGGTTCCTGAGAACTGTTGAAACTAATATATTAGCCGTATCCCAAATTTGTCAATGCCTTTTCGTGCGAACCGGAACGGCCAAAGATTCTGCAGCCAAGGATAGCCACCACTTGAACCAGTAATAGCGATGAAGCGGTTGCCACTCAAACTACTGATCAAGAGGAGCAACCCAGGCGCAAACAGGTGTGTGGCCGCTGTACAGATATGCGGCCAGAAATCTGAGAACCCGCGCTAAGATATTCTTTCTTTGTTCGCTTATGGCTGTGCTTCGTGGGTCGATAAATTGATTGTATTGACCACTTACCTTGATTCAGCGCTGGCTCGGCTATTGACGCTCATAAGCATAACCGCCATTGAGAAAACGTACGATATTCGCAGATTTATCCCGTACAAAAGCGATCGACATGCCTTCATCCCGACTCATGAACGAGTCAGTGCCAACCTGGCTGGTGAGAATCGACACCGGTCGCCCTTCCAGCCTGGACGGTGTGTTAATAAGAAGACCACCATCGACTGATTCAACTTCAGCCGTTCCCGACCGAAAAACATATTTACCTTCGTATTCCGCAAGCTCGTCCCTAGTTCGCTTGGGGTACCGTGTTGTGAACGGCAGCAGTTGGTCAATCGAATCACGCCACACTGTGCCGCGGGTGCTGTTCATCAAACGTTCAGCAAGGAAAAATGCCCGGCGGTCTCCACGATTAGTGAGAACCACGACAGCGGTCTTCTCGGATGGAATCATCATCGAGTAGCTCGAGATACCCGGCAGACCGCCGGAGTGGCCGACGACCTTGACGTGGCCAGACCAGAACACCCAGTACCCCAGGCCATATCCCCAGCCTGTGTCTCCGAACGGACACTGCACACTCTGCATGTGGTCCAACGAACCCGCCGTCAGGCCCAAGGGCGAGCAGTCATAAGCCATCGAAGCAATCTGGTAAAGAGCAAGATCATGGGCTGAACTGACGATCCCTCCTGTAGAGAGAAACGTCTGGTAGTCGTCATTAAGCCGCATCACGGTGTACTCTCCGTGCCGCTCGCCACTGTCGAATGGATCCCCATTCGTCCTGGAGTACGCATAAGTGCGGTCTGCGGCGTTCTTC
>CAJWOI010000233.1 GCA_913044255.1 uncultured Alphaproteobacteria bacterium | reverse complement strand
GAATCAGCGGCAGTTGTGGCGTCAAGATTGTAGCGGCACATAGTGTTTTGAAAGCCGATTCGATGAGAGCATGGACTTTTAACGACAGCAACTTTTGAACATTTATGAATAGTGGGGGTAACCAAGATGGACTTTGCGATTAACAACTGCCGAATAGTCAGCCCTGATGGGACGACAGAAGGAAATATTGGCATAAAAGGTGAAACGATAGCGACTGTTTCAAATTCGCCCATCTCTGCTGAAAACGAAATAGATGCTCAAGGTAAACACGTCATGCCCGGCGCAATTGATGCCCACTGTCACGTAGGTTGGCCAGATTGGCCAATTGATGAAGCCTATCGTAAAGATTCTGAAGCGGCAGCCATGGGGGGCATTACCACAATCATCGACCGAGTAACCCTGCCGCCAGGATCTTTAGTGGACCAGATATTTGGCAAAGGAAATCGGCGCGACATTTTGGAAGCCAACACTCATGTGGATGTTGCTTTGCAGGCTTGTATTTTGACAAACGAGCATATCGAAGAGATTCCGGCTCTGGCCAAAAAAGGCATCGTGGGTATGAAATTTTACATCCCCTACAAAGGAACGGAGGCTGTCCCACCCATGGTGGGGATAGACGACGGTATTGTCTATATGGGGTTCAAAAAAATCGCTGAATGTGGGTTGCCCGTGCACGCCCAAATTCACGCCGAAAACATCGAAATATTCTACAAATTTAAAGAAAAATTTTTAGCTGAAGGTAAAGAAGTCTTCTGGGCTGATACGCGCCCTAATTTTTGTGAAATCGAACCAATGTATCGGTGCGGTTATTTCGCTAAAATTACCGGATGTCCTGTTTATGTGGTTCATATGACGGTCAAAGAGGGACCGGATGTCATCAGAGAGATTAGAGGTCAAGGTGTAAACATTATTGTCGAGACATGCCCACAATATCTGGTTGGTACGACAGAAAATTTGGATCGTGTTTTATCTAAGGTCAACCCGCCAATCAGAACCAAAGAGGACAATGAAGGCATTTGGGAGGGAATTAGAAACGGCATTGTCACCAACATGGGATCGGATCACGCTCCTTGCGCTACCACGCACAAAGAGGAGTTTTGGTCAGCGGTTGTGGGAATGGCTGGGATCGAGACAATGCTGCCAATCATGCTCAGTGAAGGCGTCAACAAGGGCAGGATTTCCTTTGAAAAGTTGGTGGAAATAATCAGTTACAACAATGCTAAACAGTTCGCCCTTTTGCCACGTAAAGGGATCATCTGTCCTGGGGCTGACGCTGACCTGCTGATTGTTGATTTGGATAAGACAGTCACGGTCAAGGCCGAAAATCTTCACCATATTTCCGACTTTACCCCATTCGAAGGCTGGGAAGTAAAAGGTTGGCCAACACTCACGATGGTACGAGGAAGCGTCGTGATGCAAGACGGGCAGATGGTCGGAGAAGCCGGTTACGGCAAATATGTGCCGTGCGGTGAAGCCTATTAGATGCGTCTATTGATTGAGATAGGTTAGCTGGACAGTGTTGATAGGTGCCGTACAGTTTGACGTTTCTTTTGCCGATAAGTCTCGCAACTTGGAAAAATGTGTCGATTTCCTAAAAGAGGCCGGCAAAAAAAAACTGGATCTATTGGTGTTTCCAGAGTGTGCCCTATCCGGGTACATGTTTGAAAATGCCGATGAAGCCTTCGATATGGCGGAAACGGTAACGGGGGAAAGTACTGCGGAGTTGGAAGAAGTTTGTCGGCACTACAATATTACCGTGGCGATCGGTTTGCTGGAAAAATATGAAGGAGATCTTTTCAACACGGCTGTGCTGATTAGTCCTCAAGGTATTGTTGGTAAATACCGCAAAACTCACACGCTAACTCTTGGCGTTGACCGCTTTATACGTGGCGGTCAGAACTTTCCGATTTTTGATGTGGGCGGTGTCAAAGCGGGGCTTTTGATTTGCTACGATCAGCGATTCCCTGAAGCGGCCCGAGCTCTCGGGTTGCAAGGCGCCCAAATAATTATGGCCCTCTCCAATTTGCCGGTGGGTGCGGAAGCCTACGCTGGTTTCCTCAATCAAGCTCGGGCCTGCGAAAATCGATTATTTCTCATTAGCGCTAATCGTGTGGGAGTAGAAAGGGGAGCGAGATTTCTAGGTCGAAGTCAAATAATAGATTTTGCTGGAAATATTCTGGCTGAAGCGAGCAAAGACAAAGAAGAAATGTTGGTGGCAAAAATTGATCCTAGGGTTGCCGCAACCAAACACGTTATTTTATCACCGGGTGAATATGAATTCGACGTATTTAAAGATCGAAGACCCGATTTGTACAATAAATTACATTTTAACCAACTTTAATGTGTGACAGTTTTAGCTACCTTGCCCCCCTTTGGACCACCACTGATCATTACTGCATTCCGCTCCCACGCCGGAGGGGGTCGGAAGTGGTGCAAAGGTGAGTTAAAGGTTATCCGTTTATTTTCTGATTTGGATCAATTGTCGTCTCCTCCAAAAAGCTAGTATGTGCATTGCGTACTACGTTCGTGATTGCCGAATGAGCGGGTCGCGACGGGAATTAGATAGCGCTTGCCCGCGAGTTTGCGTCTTAAATGTTGTTGGTTGATGTCTGGTCCGGCCTGACGAAATTCGGACAGAATTCTGATCCTAGAAAGATGAGTGATTGGTGGATATCCTCGCTGCCTTTTGTTTCGCGACCCTTGGTAAGAGGATGTTATTAACGGAGATATAATGGCCGAAATGGGGGATTTGACTGCCTTCGCGTCCGACGCTTCGTTTTCAATCGACGGGCACCACGCGATCGTCGGTTGGAACGACTCGGCACAACAGCTTTTGGGCTACGAACTCGACGAAACCGTCGGTCGTCAATGTTCCAATATTCTTCAATTTGTCTATCTCGACGGAGAGCTTCTGTGCAGGGAAAACTGCGAGTGCTGGCAATGTTTCGAGCGCAATCAGCCTTTCAGCGCGTCTTTCTGCCGGGCACGCCACAAGAATGGCGATTGGATTCCCCTAAGGATCTCTTCGGTTGTTTTACCGAAAGATGCCAAACGTTCGCAGAACGATTCGGTAGTCGCTGTCATCTTTCTAAATGAGCAAGAACTTGCTCAAGACCTGTCACTTCAAGATAAGTTGCAAATTTTTTCCTTTGGCAACTTCAGCCTGACATTTAGGGGAAGGGTTGTCCCGATAAGGAACTGGCAACGCAAGCAGTCCATAACCCTCTTGAAATATCTAGCCTCCCACCTCGGCCAACCCGTCCACCGCGAGGTTCTTATCGAGCAATTTTGGCCGAACATCGACGAGAGCCTAGGGCAAAAGCGTCTCAAGGTTCTGGTCTATTTCCTACGGCGCCAGTTATACGCCACCGGCATGCAGGAGGAGGTCTTGGAAACGGTGGGCAAGAGTTACCTGCTAAATGACGAAATGATCTGGTTGGATGCATTGGCCTTCCAAAAGCGTGTAGCCGAAGGCTCCAGCCTGCAAGGCCAACAACGGTGGCACGAGGCGCTAACCTGCTACGACGAAGCCATGTGTCTCTACAAAGGCGACTACATGGCGAACGATGTCTACGCCGATTGGTGCACCGTTGAACGCGATCAATTTCACGAGAGCTACCTGGAGATGTTGGCCGGAATGGTGGATTGCTATGCGGCATGCAGCCGTGATTCTGATGCAGTAAGGGTATGCCGGATTGCCCTCGTTTGCGACCCAATCCAAGAAAGGTTCCACCGCCTGCTTATGGAATATCTCGTCCGTCTCGGTCGCTCCGACTCGGCCGTGGCGCAATACCGCACCTGCCAGAGTATTCTGGCCAAGGAACTTGGCGTAGATCCTTTGCCGGAAACGCAACTTCTGTACCAGCAAATTGTCGCCGAAACGTCCCCCAATATTTGACGTAGCAACATTGCCGAAAATCCGGCCCGCCCGATTGTGGAATAAAAGGGCCCGGTCGCGCCTGACGACGTTTCTGGAAGTCAACTCTCCGTTTTCTTCCACGCTATCCGCGCGTCGCTTCTCCCTGACACCACACTGACACCGGCCACTGTTAGAGCGTCTCCGACTAAAACTCGGGAATAACGTTTGGAGGGCCCGGTAGGACGCGTCTCGAAAGTTAGACGAAACTTCGCCTTGGCCTCAAGACTCGAAGCCGAAACGCGCCGTTATAGCAGGGATCGCGCAACACCTCGTGTTGCAGAAAGCGCCGATAGTAAGGAGCCAAAAATGAGCACTTCGTCAGGATCAACGACGACTTCAAGCCGCCAGAACATTGCGCAAATATTAATAAACAAGAATTCTTGGATGACGCTTTTCTGTTGCGTCGCCGCGATAAGTATCGCTGGCTTAGTTTACCTTGGCACGGTGACTTATACGGGTGCTCCGCCGGTAGCCAATTTTGTGTCTTCCACTGGCAAAACGGTGATTTCCGGTGAACTAATCAAACGTGGAGAGGAAGTTTTTCACCTCAGGGGCCTGATGGCCTATGGCTCCTTCTGGGGCGACGGCGCGACACGCGGGCCGGATTTTACTGCCGATGCTTTGCACCGAACTGTTTTGGCAATGCGAACCTTCTATGAAAATGAAACTTCGCAAAGTCATACCGTAAAACAATTCGACAGAGATGCGATCACGGTGCGGGTAAAACGCGAGCTCCATACAAACACTTTCGATGAGAATGCCGGCGTTGTTCATATTAACGCTGCCCAGGCTTTCGCGTTCCAGGAGCTGAACGTTCATTACACGCGGATGTTTACGGATCCCGATTATCCGGAACTTTTTCAGACTGGATATATCACCGACCCAGAAGCCATCCGGCATTAACCGCTTTTTTCTACTGGGGAGGCTGGGTTGCCGCGGTAAACCGACCGGGTGAGGACTTTAGTTGTACACATAACTGGCCGTATGACCCGGATGCCGGTAACACCCCTACTTTCGCAAATTACATCTGGAGCATTATTTCGATTCTAGCGCTGTTCTTGGGGGCCATGCTGATTATGT
>CAJWOI010000232.1 GCA_913044255.1 uncultured Alphaproteobacteria bacterium | reverse complement strand
CAGCCGTTCGCGGTGTTGGGGGCGTGGTGATGGGGTATTTGTTCCAATTCCACTCTTCTGTCAGTGAACAGCACTCCAACAATCTTCCGTACACGTATAACATTACCACCCCGCAGGGCACGCCGCAATACCAGGAGCGCATCGTGAACGCGCTTACGACCACGGGCGAATTGTTGGCCACTAATCAGTAAAACAAAAGCCTCCAACAAGATTGACGGCATATGTTTTTGTGGACATGCTTGCTTACCCGCTTGGAGCGGGTGTACAATCTAGCGAATCGCTTGCAATTCCTCCGTAGGTTTGGGGAAATATTGAGTGCGGCACGGCAGGGTGAGCTTTGGCCTTCGTGCCAACACCAATTGGATCAGGAGGTGATAATAGAAAACAACAATAAACAATGTTATTCCAGCGGACAAGTAGCCAGTCCGCAGGAAACACAAAACGATGGCTACATGGTTCCTTGTGCTGCTGGCTCAGCAGTGGTCGTGTTAGCGCGACAATATTATGTAAGGAGATTATAAGAAATGAACGCTCGAACAATATCATTGGCAGCTGTTTGTATCGCCATCGTGGCGGTGCTAGTCGCCATTGTACCGGTTCCGATTGCGGCGACCGGCGGCTTTACGCACCCTGGCGCAGTGGCGGAGATATTTGTGGCTATGGCTTTTGGACCCGTGATAGGGGCTGTGGCGGCTGGTGTCGGTGGCGCTATCGCCGATCTTGCCCTCGGTTACGGTAGTTTCGCACCACTTACACTGATTGCGCATGGCGCCCTTGGTTTATTGGCGGGATGGCTAGGGTGGAAGAAAGGTTGGGGTGGCATGCTCGCAGGATGGATTGTTGGCGGGCTAGCTCTTGTGGCAGTCTACTACATAGGGGAAGCAACCGTGTATGGCTTCGGAGCCGCCGGTGCTGCCGCTGAGGTGCCTATCAACTTGTTCCAGGTCGGCTTGGGTATTCTTGGTATAGTGCTCTTCCAGTTGGTCAAGCAAGCATATCCTCAGATAGAACAGTTGGGCGGCGGCACCACGTTTGAAGAAGAATAAGTCGGCCTTGCACAGCATAGGCCATATATAAATGGCCCTCATCGCATGTGCGCACAATGGAGGAAATGGCGTCAATGCCATTTCCTCCATTGTTATTCCGGCCGGTAGTGACGATGGCCTCGGCCAAGGCTTACATGTCAAATATAGTTAGAATTGAGAGCTTAGGCTACTCATACCCGCCATTGGATGCGAACGACCAACCTGAATGGGTGTTGCGCGATATCAATCTAGAAGTCTCCGAAGGTGAATTTGTCTCGATCATGGGTGCGACCGGCGTCGGCAAAACAACGCTTTGCATGGCTTTGAATGGGATCGTGCCACAATCCACAGGCGGCATCATTCGCGGGAATGTAATTGTTGACGGGTTTAACACAAAGCGGCATCCCGTTGCGGACCTCGCTCAACGTGTCGGTGTTGTGTTCCAGGAACCAGAGACACAACTTTTCAATGTAAGCGTCGAAGCAGAAGTTGCCTTTGGACTGGAAAGCTTGGGCGTACCGCGAGTGGAGATAGCGAATCAAGTAACGTGGGCGCTCTCTGTAGTCGGAATGAGTGAATTTAGAGAGCGTTCACCGTTCAAGCTCTCGGGTGGCCAGAAACAGCGCGTCGCCATTGCATCTATTTTAGCGATGTCGCCAAAAATCCTGGTATTGGACGAACCGACAGCAAGCCTTGATCCATTGGGTAAGACCGAGGTATTTTCTATTGTTCGCGAGCTGCGTCAGCAACGCGGCATGACCATTATCATGGTGGAGCACGAAAGTGAGCGCATCGCTGAGTTTTCTGATAGGGTCATTGTGCTTAGTGACGGTAGCGCGAAGATAGTCGATACGCCGGCGAATGTCTTTTCGCGCGCCACCGAGATGCAAGCGCTTGGCCTTTCTGTCCCCCAGGTCAGCGAACTGGCTCACCGCCTCAACCGGCGCAACAACACCAATTATGTGTTCACGCAATTTGAGGAAACTTATTTAGCGCTGACCGAAAATGCCCGTCCCGATAGTCGGTCCTCCACATGAAGCATTCAGTTTGCCTCGAAACAAGAGAGTTGGGGTTTTCCTACGAAGATGGACTACCGGTATTACATGGAATCTCATTGACCATTAATCGAGGGGATTTCGTAGCCGTCATCGGACAGAACGGCTCTGGCAAGACCACCCTAGCCAAACATTTCAATGGCTTGCTTCGCCCGGATTTCGGAGAAGTATTCCTGTTTGGCGAACAGATTGGCGACAAACAGGTGAGTGAGTTGGCTCAACACGTGGGTTATGTCTTCCAAAACCCCGATCATCAAATATTTAGCGCGACGGTGCGTGAGGAGTTGAATTTCGGACCGCGTAATCTAGGCATGGACAAGGAAACGGTAGATCGTCGTACAGAAGCAGCCTTAGCGTGTTTTGAGCTGACGCCGGTGGCGGATCGCCAGCCAGCCGTGCTCGGATTTGGCCTCCGGCGCAAGGTCAGCATTGCTGCTGTTTATACCATGGAGACGCCCGTCTTTATCTTGGACGAACCCACGGCTGGTTTGGATTTGAGGAGTACAACCGAGCTTATGCTGCTCATTTGCCAATTGAATCAGCAGGGTCACACTATCATCCTCATCACGCATGATGTGCGCATTGTGGCCGAATATGTTCCTCGCTGCATGGTCATGCGCGCTGGAGAGATAGTGGCATACGGGCCAACCCGCGAGGTATTCAAACAAGATCAACTCCTGCGCCAGACCCAGATTGCATTGCCCCAGATATCCGAACTAGGTAAGCGTATGAAATCCCACGGAATGCGAGACGATATCCTCACAGTGTCCGAATTCTGTGAGGTATACAATGGCATGCAGGTTGCCGATTTGCAAGGGTAATAAAAAGTGCCGATAGTTGTTGATCTTTACTCGCAACGCGAGAGTTGGGTACACAAAGTAGATCCCAGGGTAAAGTTGTTGTTTGTCGCCAGTTCGTTGCTGCTGCTGCTGGTAATTAAGAACGTCTTCATGATGTTGACTGCTCTTGTGCTTGTCCATCTCTTACACTGGTCGGCACATGTCCCACGGGAAAGATTCGCGTTTGTGTGGAAAACACTTCTGCCTGTCAGCCTGATCATGTTCAGTTTGTGGGTGGTGTTTTATCCGACCGGGGAGCCGATTGTGCAATTATGGGTCGTGAAAATAACCACCCTCGGTATCGCCCAGGGTCTAGTATTAGCGCTTCGAATTCTGGCGATGGCGTTCGTGGTATTTGCCTGGTTATACACTACGGATCATCCCTCGTTGGTGCGTAGCCTGGTGAAGTTGAAGATACCACTTGAGTGGGGATTAGTCCTTTCCCTAGCGCTCCGGTACATCCCTACGTTTCAGAGCATGTATGGGCTCATAGCGGAAGCGCAGCAAGCGCGCGGCTTGAATATCTCACAAGGCACGGGATATCGACGGGTACGCGTCATGATGCCCATATTTGTGGCGATGGTCATCAGTTCATTGCGGGCGAGTGACCAGTTGGCTAAGGCATTGGAGGCGCGCGCGTTCGGTGCTAGTGGTGTCCAGCGCACTACTTTGTACGAAATCGAGTTTCGCACTTTGGACTATGTTATTGGTGTGCTGATTCTCTGTGCAGCAATTGGAGTGCTTCTCCTGAACTTGCGCTTCGGAGTTGGTACTCATCCTATAAACCTATTTGGGACGGGTGTATAGTTGAAACTATAAAAATAGGTTAAGATCCTGTAGGATGAGGAAATTATGGATCAAAAACTCTGTCTAATCACTGGAGCGAATGCGGGAATCGGGAAATCGGCCGCCATTCAAATAGCACAACAGAGGCATCACGTAATCATGGCGTGCAGGGACCGCGAAAAAGGGGAAGCAGCACTTCGCGACCTCAGGGAACAATCAGAGAGCAGCTCCGCGGAATTAGTGATTGTGGATATATCCTTGCAATCATCCATCAAAGACCTATCTGAAGCTTTATTGGAGAAATATGATCGCCTTGATGTACTAATCCATAACGCAGCAATTTTCGACATTACACAGAAACAAGCTTCCCGTACTGACGAAGACATTGAAAGCGTTTGGGCTACCAATCATCTAGGTCCGGTTCTGCTCACAGAATTGATGTGGCGCGCTCTCAACAACAGTGCACAAGGACGGGTGATTACCATTGCGTCTAAAGGGCTCATAGCAAAGCCATTTCTACGGGTTGATTTGGATGATCCTGAATATAGGAGAAAACCGTTTAGCATGGAGAATAGTTACTATCAGTCTAAATTGGCGCAAATCATATTCACACATTGGCTGTCTAAACTAGGCAGTAAAACGCGAATCACAGCGAATTGTATTCGCGTACCTGCCGTGCGAATAAATATTGATAAATACCCTGGTTTGTCAGCAATGCAAAAAAAGGCGTACGCATTGAAAAGTAAACTTTCTCTTTCGCCGGATCAAATGGCAAATGCATACACCTTCCTGGCAACTGCAGCTGAGATGGAAGGCGTGACGGGCCTATATTATAACGAAAACATGAAACCGGTAAAACCTCCAAGGTATACCGAACAATCTCAGAATATAGACAAGGTCATGGAATTGACAATGGGCTATCTACGACGGTGGCTCAAGGCCTGAAGGCTTGGACCAGCACACCAGACGGGGTGTTTTTTGTTTTGCTGACAATGTTAGCGCTAATCAGCACGCTACGTATAGCGCGTTGTTCATTACTGAAAACTAATTTACCCCGAACAATCTTTCGTACCTGTATAACTTTACCCCGCAAAAGAATACGCCGTAACACCAGGAGCGCATCATGAACGCGCTGCCGACCACAGTGGAAGCTTGCTGACCCGCTGGGAGCGGGTGTATAGTTTAGGGTATGGCTTTGAAACGGCACCAACAGCTGTCTAGCAATACGTTGTAGCCGGGCCGTTATCTCTACTAGAATGAGGTGCGAGTGAGAAAAATAGATTACAAGAAAGAA
>CAJWOI010000231.1 GCA_913044255.1 uncultured Alphaproteobacteria bacterium | reverse complement strand
GTATTGTAAGGTTCCTCCGGGGCTACGGCAGACCCTCTAACTCGTCCTGAGGGATGACGCAGGTTTTAGTTGGTACGACGAAATAGTGCCAATAGTTGAGCGGAATCCTAGCCCAAATTACTAGTCGTCAGGGTTTGCTTTTCCGATGTTGGCGGTTGCCACCATGTAGGCCTAGTATGCTACCGATTTCTAGAAATTATACTGACGGTGCTATTTTGTTGCACGGAATTGAAGCCGCGAACGCCACTCATAAAAGACGAGTGCTAATGGGAAGGGCGCGCCATACCGTTCCATTTCCTTCACTTTCCGGATAAAAACTTTGCACTCACTTCAACTGTACTAAATGCATTTAGAAATGAAGACAGCGTACAAACAAAAACAAGGAAAATCAGAATGAAATTAGTAATTTTGTCAACGCTGATAATTATTTTGAATCAGATTCCTGTCAGCGCAGAACATATTGGAGGAATCGAGGCGGAAAAAATAATAGCCAACGGGGAAATAAATTTTGTAGAAAAAACTGAAAATACTGACGGATTTTCGTTCCGGACATTGGTTACTTACAAAGAAAAGGTTTACGTGTGCCTTTCTTTTGTAAAGCATCACGAACAAGATGTAGTTGTCAATATGTGTATTACTTAGGCATGTTTTGGGCGTGGTGTAGAGGTATTTAGTAACCAATGATCTTTTAGTTTTGGTTTGATTTTTTTACTAAACTCTCGATTCCATCGGAAATCCAATTGTGTACTGGTGCGGCAAACAAACGTACACCAATTTCCCGGTAGTGACTTATATTTTTATCGGTGACCAATGTTCCAGCAATTTTTCCAGACCCTACAATTTTGGCTAAGGCGTCGTTGATTGTATCCAGAACCGTTTGATGGGCGCTTCTTCCTATGTAACCCATAGATGCGGCAAGATCGCTCGGGGCCACAAAAAAAACGTCGATGTGGTTAACAGCTAAAATCTCTTCTAAATTATTTATTGCAACGATATCCTCAATCAAAATGATGAATAAGGTTTCATCGTTGGCTTTTAGAAAATAATCCTGAACCCCATAGGATTGTCGACCTGGGAACATACCACGTTCACCGATTGGAGGAAATTTTCCAGCTTTTATGACATTCTTAGCTTCAGCTGCTGTATTCACGTGTGGCACGCAAATCCCTTGGGAGCCCCGATCCAATGTGCGGTAAATAACCCCGGCCTGATTTTGATGTACACGAGTGATTGAGGTTTTCCCCCAAACGTCGCATGCGCGTGTCAAATTTGTAATTTCGTCGAAACCGACACCACCGTGCTCTGCTTCCAGCCATATTCCATCGTGGCTTCCTGGTCCGTACTGATCAATTGCATCTGCGTTGTCCAGGCCCATCAGGACAACACAGCTATCACCGGAGAGCAATTTGTTTTTAGCAAGATTTTCCCGTAGTTCAGCCATTGTTTAGACTCCGCTCGAGTACTTTGTTGGCAGTAGGGCGTGGTCAAGAGGTAAGTGGAGCACGCCTGATCAGTTTGTTTCCAATATAACGGATCGGTCCTTGCTCGTGAATTGTAATCTTGGCATGGTACGGCGTGTCCGGAAATTTTGTTGTCGGTCTACAGCAAATTTGAAAGTTATAATTTTCATTCCGGGGACTCTTGGAGGTAGCGTTGGGTTTCTAACACTGTTATGTAAGAGCTTACTGCGATAGGGATGAACATCCACTAAGAGGTGCGGAATGGAAGAGAAAAATCACGCAAGCGACCATAGCTTGGTTTGGGTGACGGTCGGGACAATCATTTTCATGATTTTGGCAGGCTATATTATTACTTCGGCATTGAATGCATAGTCATCTTACCGAAATAGGACATAGGAACATGTGCACCTATGTTCAGGCTTTATCCATTCTGTATTTCTCGATAAACGTTGGGTTAGGGTCCATACCCAGTCCTGGGCCGTCCGGTACGCGTATCAATCCATCCACCGGGTCGAGAGTGTTGTCGTACATATCTGTTTCAAGTTTGACGTAAAACCTTTCAATCAGATCGATGTCACGTGAAGCAGCAATGAAATGCAGTGTAGCAAGGAACCCGGGCCCGAAATATGGAGAATGGGGTTGAATTCGTACGTTCGCTGTTTCAGCCAAGGTGGAAATTTTACACATTTCGGTTAAGCCGCCGACTTTGGTCATACTGGGTTGAGCGTAATCAACTGCTCCGTTGTTAATCATTTGCTCGAACTGCCATACGGTACATGCATTTTCTCCTGACGCGATGGGGATCCCTGATTCCGCGCGAAGTTGTGCCAGCGCTTCAAAATTTTCCGGGGGCCAAAGCGGCTCTTCCAGCCAGTGAAGGTCAAATGGAGCCAAAGCCTCGGCCATTTTGCTAGCCTGATGTGGGGTCCAACTGCAATTCACATCCAGCATAATTGGGAGCTTGTCACCTCCTGCCGCTCGCGTTGCCGCTACCGGTGCTACCGTGCTTTCATGCAGTTTTATGGAGCGGTAGCCGCTCCCGATAGCCTCCTCGGTGAGACGCGCACATATGTCAGGGTCCCCATATTTTAACAAGCTCGCATACGCGGGAATCTTGTTTCGATACGCACCACCTAACATCTTATATAGTGGCAATCCTGCGGCTTTGCCCGCGATATCCCAAAGCGCAATGTCAAGCCCACTTAGTGCAAAGGTGGTAATGCCGTACCGCCCAAATATGTGCGTCTTAACAGCCAGCTCATCCATCAATGGTCCAATTTCGGTGGCGTCTCGGCCAAGGGCTATAGGTGTGATTAAAGTATCAATGGCCGTTTTGGTGGTGTGAATTGCGTTGAATCCAAACGCATCACCATACCCAGTAATGTCGGCGTCCGTATCGACACGAACTAGAAGGTGGCCTAGCTCCGTCCATGCCTTTCCGACAACAAAATCTGTCATCGGTCCTCCGTGGGTAAACGGGATTGGGACTGGGATTGCTTCAATATTTATTATTTTCATTGCATATATTCCATCCACTGGCGTGCTTTTCCGTTGCTCAGGCGATGTTTCCGGACTCGGCTATTTGAAGTCCGCCGACTGCTTGTTCTGTCGGCGTCATCTCGACCATAGTGATATTGACTCTCTGCGGAGCGTCAAGAGCGTGTACAACTGCGGAAGCGATGTCCTCGGGCTCGAGTAAAGTAAAGCCACTGGTGAGTTCACGTCCTTGTGCGGTCCCAAAGGCATGCTCAAAAAATTCTGTTCGGACACGACCTGGGCAAATTTCGGTTACTCGGACTCCAGTCCCAACCAGCTCGATTCGTAGGTTTTGGCAGAGCAGGTGGATAGCTCCTTTTGTGGCGCCATATACCGAGGCCTTGATTGGGTGTAGTCCGGCGACGGATCCAATCATTACAATATGACCGTGGCGGCGAGCTACCAATCTAGGAGAAATCGCTCTGACGAGGTGAAGCCCGGAGCTGACGTTTGTTTGGATCATATCGTATATAGCATTCACGTCGGCTTGGTGAAGTGGACCTTCACTACGTCCATGTCCCGCATTATTGATCAGGATATCGACATCAAGCTCGGATAGTGCCCGATCAATTTCCTCTTTGTCACGAAGATCGACAACAAGCGGTGTGCATCCAGTCTCAGTGGCTAATGCGTCGAGTCGCTTGCGGCGTCTTGCAAGAGCGTAGGTTTTTATTCCTCGTTCTGTAAGCGCCCGCACGAGTGCAGTTCCTATGCCGCTAGATGCGCCGGTTACTAAAGCCGACCCGTAGTCTGATAAGGACATATTAGTATTTCCTGATTACGTTTTAGAATCGAAATATCTAGATCAAATCGTGGGCGCCAAAAAATTACTTGTGACTAATTTAAGTGACCAGAATGCCCGAGAAAAAGAGCACATACCTTTGATGTTCCAGACACCGTATAGGCTTACATAAAATTCTTCACTGAAATTTAAGAAATTTGACACGCATACGGTGTGCTGTGCGTTTAAATTTTAGCGCACACGTGCCGCATCTCGGATCTGGCTCAGCGTATTGCGTGTAGTAATATGCTCGGGATCAACAATCAGTTCGATGACCGAGGCTTTTCCTGATTCTTGCGCTCGCCTCAGTGCGGGAGCGAATTCTTCCGTCCGTTCAACGCGCTCGCCATGAGCACCATAGGCGCGGGCAAGGGCTGTAAAATCTGGATTTTCCAAGTCTGTGCCGATTACTCGATCGGGGTACTCCCGCTCTTGATGCATCCGGATGGTTCCGTACATGCTATTGTTGAATAGCAAAATTATGGGTGCTGCTCCGTGTTGAAGTGCGGTAGCCAGCTCTTGGCCAGTCATCATAAATCCGCCGTCTCCGACAAAGCTTACCACGGGCTGATCGGGACACGAAAGTTTCGCGGCCACCCCGGCTGGAACACTGTAACCCATGGCTCCCGCCGTTGGGCCAAGTTCCGTACGTGGGTTCTGGAATTGCCAAAAGCGATGTGCCCAACCACTAAAATTTCCCGCATCAATTGTAACAATAGTATCTGGGCCTAAAACTTCTTGGAGATGGTTCACGACGGCAGCTAGGTCGAGTTTTCCAACCAAGTTATTTGGGGTTTGTGTTTTGAGATAATCTTTGCGGGCGGATTTTGCCCAGTTAGCCCAAACGCTTTCATCAACCGGATCAATTGCACGTGCCTGTCGTGCGAAGGATGGCATGCCAGATAAAATTGCGACATCGGGCTGAAACACTTTCCCCAGTTCTCCGGAGTCTGCATACACATGAATTAAGCACTGTTTTGCCACCGGAGGTGTGATGGTGGTGTATCCCTTGGTAGTCATTTCTCCGAGCCGAGCACCAACCACTAACAGCACGTCTGAATTTTTCACTCTGTTTACGAGGGCTGGATCGACCCCGGAACTTAAATCTCCGATATAAAAATTATTTTGATTGTTAAATAGATCCTGACGTCGGAATGATACGGCGGTCGGGAGGCCACTGTTCTCTGCAAAATTTTGTATATCCGCACATGCTTCTGGGGTCCAGCCGCCGCCACCGAGAATCATGATGGGAC
>CAJWOI010000230.1 GCA_913044255.1 uncultured Alphaproteobacteria bacterium | reverse complement strand
AACCAATTTCCAGATACCCCGTAGTATCCAAGCCAGTGGAATGCATGTGCGCCGAGTCGGTCATGAAAACCGAACCAGCCCTCAGCAAACGCCCGTTTTCAGGGTCAAAAATATCCGGGTTACGACCCACTTCATGCACTGGCCAACCCGCTCGGGTGCCTGCTACTACCTCGCCATTTTCGTCTACAACTTCTGTTCTCCAGATCACGTGGTGAAATATCCACAGGCCACCCACGGTATCGCGACCGGTGCCGGTACGTGGAACATCGTTGGTTTCAACAATTTCCACCGACTTGACATAGCGGTCCTCATCCAGCCCAACCGGAACCTGGGGTAAATCGCCCCACCAGTCAGGGGTGCCCGCCGGCTTCATATAATCTTCAGTTCGAAAGATGAGATCGGGTTCGCCCAAAGACCACTTGATGCTGTCATCGAATACCAGCGGCTCTGGTGCATCGGCAGGATCGCCCCTGGCAGCTCCAGTGCGCGCCCAGGCAGAAATAGCGAATATCTCCTCGTCAGTTAGGGAATTATCACTCTTGTAATGCTGGATACCGATGTCCTTCTCTGCATACCAGGGAGGCATGGCACCCATACGATCTCTGAGGCCGGTTTTATATTCGATCAAGCCGGCAAAGGGCGCTACTTCCTCGTAGGTTATCAGTTGCATGGGAGCAGCACCGCCTGGGCGGTGACAGTACTGGCAGCTACGCTGCAGAATCGGCTCTATGTCCTGATGAAAGGTTACTTGCTGGGCCATGGTGGCGGCGGACAGCCCTAAAAGAGATAGCAGCACTATCGGGTAGGCAATAGCCGATATGGCTCGTTGTATTCCAAAGCAAGTGGATTTCATTTCTTAGTCCTCGATTTCAAAATCTTCGTGTTGTTAAATAAAGTAGAGACGCCAGTCCAAGCAGATTATCATTAATCAGCTGGTTGAGTGACGATTTGATCAAAGAATTTCCACTCTGTCTTCCGAATTTCGAACCAATTAGGGAAAATTTTAAAAATCGCTAATCGATACTTCAAATCCGACAGCATACTGGTTAATTTCCACAGCTAATTCAGCGAGAGCAGTGCCAAAATATCAAAATCTGGAATTTGTAATTATGACAGTTTTCAAAAAAATGTCATAATTTGCTCACTATTTTCAACAGAGCTTTCCAATTTTTCTTTTTATAACATCTAGTTACATTAATCTAGACTATTCGTTGTTAACTACACTTATCAGCTGGATAACAAGGAAATCCTCCTATGAAATTCGAAAATTTTGAATTTCACCAGTGCAAATCTCAATAAACGGGAGACTAGTGTGAAGTACAGATGTTTAACTTCGTCTCGCAACTAAAAAAACCGTCAGTGTTTCTTTAAATGATGATCAAGGGAAAGTTGTGTTCATCCACTGCTCGTGGGTTAAATTTATCGGTCCAAAATGGATTACAGGCCGAGTTGCTACTAGGGTCGCTCCTGCGCATCCATGCACAGCAAAAGGCGGCGGGACAGGTTGTGGCCTGTAATTGAAAATGACTGAAGAATGGCTGGCCAGAGAACAAATGAACCGTAACAATGGTCAATGCCGTGGAAATTAGTGAGATTTCTAAGGTCTTTTGGAGCAAGCAAGGTTATATTTTAAGCATAAGAAAGTATAGACTTGGATGGAGATAGCTTTTATGCTATTGACCGCCTTCCATTTTATAACCAGGGGGAGAGAGTGGAAAAATATCGTGTTGAAAAGGAAATCGAACTACAAAAAACTATAGACTAGCGGAGAAAGTAGAATGGCTGCCCACTACAAAACCAATAAGTTTAAACGAACAATACTCTACACCAGCATAACTCTAGGCCTGATGAGCACACCCTTTTACGTGTCAGCTCAACAGGATCAAGTCGAAGAAGTAATTGTCACCGGCTCCTTCATTCGGCGCAGTGAGGGCTTTCTCACCGCCTCACCCATTATTCAGATCACCGCTGAGGATATAACCGATCAGGGCACGCTGAATATGAACCAGATCGTGCAGAATATGACGTTTAACGCCGGCACCGGTGTTACCACTGGAATTCAAGCCAGTGGTGGCAGTGCTAATTCTGGTTACTTTAATATTCGCGGGCTCGGTGGCCGGGCAACATTGCAATTGATAGATGGCTTGCGCACCACTAACTCCAATGTTCAAACCCTGGTGCCGAATATTGCCATTCAGCGAATGGACATCGTGACCGATGGTGCCGCCGCACTGTACGGCACCGATGCCGTGGCCGGGGTTGTCAATTTTCTGCCCTACAAGTCCTATGACGGCTTAAAATTAGAGCATTTTAACGAAGAAGACGACGAAGGGGATTTTCGAGATCAAACCACTTCCTTTCTCTTCGGTGATACATGGGGCGATGTCGACTTCGTTGTTGCAGGAGCTTACAGGCATAACGGTACGCTGAAGTGGACTGATCGCCCCAAGTTGGCCCTGGCCGGTTTGACCGATAATTCTGGCGGCAATCCAACCAGTTGGAATGTACCGAATCGGGACGAGAACGGTGTATTGGACGGCACTACCACAAGAACTCCAGAGCCAATCTGTGGTACGGATCCGGTTACGGATCCTATGGTGCAGGGTGGCAATAAATTTGGAACCCTTGCCCTAGGACGTTGCTGGTTTCCCTTCGCTGACACCCGGGATTACTTAAATAAAAAGTCCCAGCGCAACCTCTACGCCAATCTCAACTGGGAAGCGAGTGAGGACCTGACTTTGAACGCACAGTTCCTTTGGAATCGCTCGGTTGTTGAAGCGCGCAACAATCAAGGAAATCCCGGCACACGTAATGAAGATTTATCGGATATTCGCGGTGAACTGCCAGGTAATCCCTTTCGAGCCCAAAGCGGCGATGGTCGCGATTTGTTTGCGGTGCCGGCACTGGACATGAATGGCGCTTTCATCACCGACGCCTACGGTAAGCGACTGCCTCAGCGCGACGCCGCCGGCACAGTATTGCTGGCCACCAATCAGTTTGCTGATATAACAAACGATCCAATGGGAGGCGTGCCTTTTAACGAAGACATGGCTTTCGCCAGTAACTGGCTGCCGTTCGGACTGGCCAACACGTTTCCGCAGGCATTTAAAAGTGATAACCTCAACTGGTCCGATTATGACACACGTGACTACCGCGCAGCATTTACGGCCGATTTTACCGTGCCTTATCTCGACGGCTGGGAGGGATCTTCAACTTTTATGCATTCATGGAGAAACTACGTCTCCGCGTACCGTCAGTCCTTTAGTTTCAGCGCGGTCGAGCAGGGCCTCAATTGTGACGTGATCACCGATGCAATATCCTGTTTTAACCCATTCGGGACTGAGGATGATTCCCCTTTCCGCAATTCACAGGCAGTGGCAGATGCAGTTTATAATGGGGATCGTCAGGACAGTTGGGACAGACTGTGGACCTTTGACTTTGTCCTCAACGGCACAATTAGCCCGGGTGGTTTTGAGTTACCCGGAGGCCCAATCGGTGCAGCTTTCGGCTATCAACGTCGTGATGAAGAAGATGAAAACGTGCCACCACATAACGAGCAGATTAACGACCGGCTGAACAGCACTGCAGCTTTTCCATCAAAGCATACTCGAGACAGTGACTCATTTTTTGCAGAATTTGCGTTTCCGCTACTTTCCAATCTTGAAATTAGCGCCTCGGTTCGTGATGAAGACTTCAGCACAGGTCAAGATGATGTTGTCAAAAAATACGGCTTTATCTACACGCCCCTCGACTGGCTTGCCCTGCGTGGTACCTGGGGAGAGGCCTTCATTGTGCCAACCCTGAACCAACTCAACGGGTTGGAAAACTGTAGCCTGAGCAACGTGGATGATTTGTTTACGACGTTCTCGGGCTTTATCACCTCATGTGCGGGCGGTAACCCGGATTTGAGAGTGGAGACTGCGGATTCCTGGTCACTGGGTTTTGATTTGACGCCGATAGACGGATTGGATATCCATTTTTCCTGGAGTGAAACCGACTTCGAAGATCGGATTGTCAATACCACGACGCAAGATATCCTCAGAGCGGATTTTAAGAAATTTCAGGATTTCACGGGCTTTGTAGCCACCGACGCACAACCATATCCATCGCTGGACCAGCTGGTGGCATGGGTTAATAATCCCCTATCTGACAGCCGTATTGAACGTGATCCCCAGGATATTCAAACCACTACGCGAATCAACCGCAGCAATACCAATGCAGCGACTATGGATATAAAGGCCGCGGATTTACAGGTGAATTATGCCTTTACCTTAGATGACATAGGTTTAAGCGGCGTGGGGGACTGGCTGGGTTTCAACGTGGGTGATTGGGGTGATTTTCGCGTACGTGTTCAAGCCACCTATTTTGATAGCTATGAGTGGCAGGAGTCCATACTTACGCCGGTGCGTGAAGCAAAGGGCCAGCAAAACAACTCCTTCGGCGCGGTGCCAAACATTCCCGAGTGGCGAGCCAATGTGAATTTGGGTTGGACCCGTGGCAATCACAGTGTGAGCGCCACAACGCGCTACATAGATACGATGGTTTTTGATGCTAACCAGTTCAGCTTTCAGCAATACCTTCGACCTCAACACAATTACAGGTCCAACACCGAGATAGATGCCTGGACACAGATGGATATGTACTACACCTACCGGGACCTGGATCTGCCTTACTTGGATGGTACTGCAACGTTAAGCTTTGGTGCCCGTAATGTATTCGACCGCGAGGCACAGAAAACTGGCATGATCGCCGGTGCAATCACGCAGTTACAGAGTGTACTTGGTCGGGTATTTTATTTACGAGTGAACTACGACCTCTAAGCTGATCCAGAACGAGAACTGACCACGAAAAAGCCGTCAGCTAGTGCTGGCGGCTTTTTTGTTTCTTTTAAATCGAGGCCGAGGAAGTATAAGTAGAATTAAAGCTACCCTCTAGTTCGCATCAGGTTCGGGATTTAGACAGGCTCTTATCTTCTTTGCCAATGATTCGAACTGTCTTTTTTATTATATGATCAGTTTTCGTGGCCAGATACACACTATTTCTGATAAACACTATGCCATTGCGTCCACTGCTCCATCTTTATAAAGTCA
>CAJWOI010000229.1 GCA_913044255.1 uncultured Alphaproteobacteria bacterium | reverse complement strand
GGTCCTTGGCGGGGCACCGGCAATTTTATCCTAGAAAAGGAATTTGGGAATTCTCGTTCTAGTGAACTGGAATTAGCTTACGCCGGACAGCTCCGCTATCGTATTACTCCGAAAATTCAGCCCGGTCTTGAGGCGTTTGGTCGTTTTGGCGAAATAGATGACCTTTCGATCAGCAGTCAACAGCAAAAGATTGGTCCGGGAATTTTTGGTTTTGTCGAAATCAAAGATGATGTTGCGTTGAAATACGAAATTAGTTGGTTGTTTGGTGTAACCGGACCAACTCCGACGCATTCCTTAAAATGGTTGATAGAATTTGAATATAAGCACTAAAAATATCTTTCGGTTTGACAAAAAGAAGTCACGCTTAGTTTACGTTGTTATGTCTGGGTGGTTTGCTACTTTAATTTAAATTGTTGCTGCTCGCTCGGCGATTTAGCTTTCCGACGGATGCGAGACGAACCCTTTGGCTGGGCTCGCTGTGTTTGATGCGTGACACAATCGTTAAAAATTCCATCCAGTTTTACGAGGATAAGGTAGTGGAAAAGCTGAGATTTGGCGACCTTTTTGTTGACCGTCTGGTAGAGTCGGAGGGCCCTAGCTTTTATCCAGCATACCTTTTGCCTGAAGCGGAAGATAAAGCGGTAGCAAAAGAAAAAGGTTGGCTGGCGCCCTGCTTCATTGACCTCGAAAGTGGGCGTCTGATAATGAGTGTGCACACCTATGTCATTCAGACGTCACGACATGTCGTACTAGTTGACACTTGTGTAGGAAACGACAAGAACCGCGCTTCGACACCTCAGTGGCACCAACAGAAAACACCCTGGCTTAATCAACTGAAGTCAATGGGTATTGCCCGGCAGCAGGTTGATTTTGTCTTGTGTACTCATCTGCATGTCGATCATGTTGGTTGGAATACACAGTTAGTTGATGATAGATGGGTGCCAACTTTTCCAAACGCTGAATATTTATTCCACAAGATTGAATATGATACCTGGAAAGAAACTGGTGATAGCATGGCCGTCACCGGTAAAGGAGGCAATGACGGGTGTTTTGTAGACAGTGTTTTGCCGGTTATGGAGTCCGGTCAGGCCTTGCTTGTTGATGGAGATCATCAAATAGATGAAAACTTATGGCTTGAATCGACTCCCGGCCATACGCCTGGCCACGTGAGCCTTCATCTTCAGGCGGGCGGCAGGACGGCGGTGTTTTGTGGCGATTTGATGCACCATCCACTCCAATGCGCTTATCCTTTATGGAATAGTCGTTTTTGTGCCGATTCTGCTTTGGCGCGTTTAACCCGTCACCGTTTTTTAGACGACTACGCTGAAACGGGTACTGTTATACTTGCGGCCCATTTTGCGTTTCCCACTGCTGGCCGAATCGTAAACGACGGTTCGCAATTTTGCTTTCAAACGATCAGGGGGCAGAATATGATTTGATCCTTGGTTCAGTGTCCTGGCACTATTATCTTGAAGTAACGGTCCACAGCGTGTGCAAGCGCATTAAGGATCGGGAAACGGCCCGAAGCCGAACTTAGTTTTTTGACATCCGCGGCGTTCGATAAAAATCCTAATTCAACGAGGATGGAAGGAACGTCTGGGGCCTTTAGCACGGCAAATCCCGCTTGTCGGTGCGGCTTTCGCAGCAACTCAAGGCCTCGATCGTTCCACTCATGAACCAACACGTTTGCGGCTTCTGCGGAAAAATTGTTGGTTTCACGTTGTGATAGGTCAAGTAGAATCGAACTCACGTCAGGCGGATGGGAGGCAAGGTTAATACCTGCAATAATATCGGCTTTATTTTCTTTTACTGCTAGGGCCTCAGCCTCTTTGTCTGATGCAGTCTCGGAAAGCGAATAAACGTGTGCACCGCGTATCTTCATGCTGCCGATGGAATCGGCATGTAAAGAAAGGAATAGATCTGCGCCTGCACGGCGTCCAAGCGCTACCCTCTCTCGTAGCGGTATATAAATATCTTTACTACGGGTAAGCACCACCTGGTAGCCATCGAATGTTCTGATTATATTCGCTAGCTCTTTGGCCGCAGCGAGCGCGACATCCTTTTCGTAAATGCCGTTGCGGCCAGTTGCACCCGGATCGATACCGCCATGTCCAGCGTCAATGACGACTGTGAACACCCCGTCGTTGGCGAGAGGAGTTCGATTGATATTGATTGCGTTTTCTCTTGATCTCACTGTGTTATTGGCAGTTGCAGCAACAAACTCGCTATTTGTAGATGGCTCCAAGTCAATAACATACCGATATGGTTTTCCCTCAAGCGGTGGCAATAAGAAATCACGCTTTATAGTGGCTGGTGTTTTGAGGTCGAGCACCAGTCGCGAAACGCTAGGCGTAAAAAGCCCGTATCGGTAGCCAGAGATGACCCCCGTTGGGGCAGAAGATCTACTTGGTGAGCGTGGAATTGCGAACTTAGCGTCGTTGAAATCGATCACTACGCGGTTTGGGTTTGAAAGGAAGTAAATTTGCGGGTTGGCTTCGGCGGACATATCGAGCACAAACCGAGTGTAGGAGGAATGATCCCATAACCGAGCGTCGGTTATCGAGATTGTGGATCCCCCCTCTGCAGTTCGTCCCGGATAATGTACACACGCGATTAATGCCGCAGCCAACAAGGGTATTCTGGGAAATTGCGCACGCTTTGCGGAGAGCTTCCTGGGATGGCAGGAATTGTTGGCAAATAGCCGTACTATGCTCAGTAAAGAGAGCGACATCAGTTTGTTTTGTCTGACCGTATGTGTCATCGGTTGGTACGCAATATAGCGGTGTTTCAGTTTGAAATAATACCATATATGGTTGTATGATAGAATCATTGGTGCTGTGAAATTTGGCGCGGCCCTATTGGGGCGTGCGTAGCATCGATTGTAAATGGCGCGTAGATTGACTATTATTCTGGACAACGGTTTTGTAGAACCGAGTATCATATTTCTGTTTTCGGGTAACGGGGGGAGTGCCTCCGGCCTGCAAGGTGTCACGGGCGATCGGCCCTGGAGCCGGCTTATCGGCACACACCAAGCAAACGCAAGGAGATTGCTATCTTGTCGAACTTGAGCTGGCCGACGGGCGTTGCGAACATAATCGCCACCTCGTGGCGGAGCCCTATGTTTGATACTGCGCGCGCGGTGGGCATTGTGGAAGCAGGCTCCACCCAGTTGCGCGCAAATGATTGTGGTTCAAATCCGACTAATTTTTCCAATTCGCTGAGCGCCAGCATTAAGTATGCCGGGCGCGCGCGGGACAAAAGGACAATATGCCAATGGCAGCAAAAATGCTCATTGACGCGACTCACTCGGAAGAAACTCGTGTGGCTGTCGTCAACAATGAATTGCTTGAGGAATTTGATTTTGAGACCTCAACGAAAAAACAAAACAAGGGCAATATTTACCTAGCCAAGGTAACCCGGGTAGAGCCATCTCTGCAGGCTGCCTTCGTTGATTATGGTGGCAATCGCCAGGGCTTTCTAGCTTTCAATGAAATTCACCCGGATTATTATCAAATACCGGTTGATGATCGACGTGCCTTTATAGCGGCGAAGAAGGCTTCTGTGGGGCCAGTCTATGATGTCGACGATGATTTCAGTGCAAGTGGGGACGATGAGACGGGAGATTTAATTTCAGCCGAAGGGGATGCGACGAATGAGGAAAGTGATACGACAAAACCACGTGCTCGTGCGACTAAAATATACCGCATCCAGGAAGTAATTAAGCGGCGC
This sequence comes from uncultured Alphaproteobacteria bacterium, assembly GCA_913044255.1. Lineage (GTDB taxonomy): Bacteria > Pseudomonadota > Alphaproteobacteria > UBA7887 > UBA7887. Next base: position 1,367 of record CAJWOI010000229.1, on the reverse strand, counting down.
CAAATTCTACTCGTACAAGTAAATAAGGAAGAGCGTGGAACTAAGGGCGCTGCGCTCACGACCTATGTTTCCTTACCCGGACGCTATTGCGTTTTAATGCCTAACACCGCACGTGGGGGTGGGGTGAGCCGGAAGATTGAATCAGGTGAGGCTCGTAGGCGCTTGCGGTCGTTAGTCGGTGAATTAAATGTCCCTGAGGGGATGGCAGTGATAGTACGTACTGCTGGCCAGGAACGGAACAAAGCTGAGATAAAGCGTGATTTTGATTACCTGCTGCGATTGTGGGAAACGATAAGAGAATCCACTCTTAATTCTATAGCTCCGGAATTGATTTATGAGGAAGCGAACCTAATAAAGCGATCAATTCGCGATCTTTATCGATCAGATTTCGATGGGATTCTGGTGCAAGGAGAGGACGGCTACCGAACTGCAAAAAGTTTTATGCGCATGATGATGCCGAGTCGAGCTAAGTTGGTTCAACCATATAAAGGTGATGTCAGCTTATTCCATCAGTATAAAATTGAGGACCAACTTGACCTTATGCACAATCCATCGGTTGCATTGCCGTCGGGTGGTTATTTAGTCATCAACGTGACAGAAGCTTTGGTTGCCGTTGATGTGAATTCTGGAAGTGCCACCCGTGAGCGCACGATTGAGGAAACCGCGTTCAAAACTAATCTTGAGGCCGCCGGAGAAATTGCGCGTCAGTTGAAACTACGCGACCTAGCTGGTCTTGTAGTGATCGACTTCATAGACATGGAACAAGCACGTAATAACCGCTCTGTTGAACGTCGGCTAGGAGAATCCTTTGCTTCTGATCGGGCTCGTATCCAGATGGGACGAATCAGCACGTTTGGCTTATTGGAATTTTCTCGGCAACGGCTGCGCCCCAGTCTCCTAGAGGTGAGCTCCCACACGTGTGCATATTGCGCGGGAATCGGTCGAGTTCGCTCGTCCGAATCTTTGGTTATGCAGGCACTGCGGTCGATCGAGCAGGAGGGGCTTAATGGTGGGTCAGATAAAATTACAATCAGTTTGCCTTCCGATGCGGCGATGTACTTGCTTAATAAAAAACGTGAGTCTTTGTACGATATAGAGCGCCGTTACGATTTGACCATCCACGTCGTTGATGAAAAGGTGATCGGTCCAGCAGAAATGAAAATCGCCACGATTTCCTCATCAGATGGTACGGCGAATAACCCCAAAACCACTTCTTCAGACAAAGACCATAAATTGAGAGGATCCCGCAGAATCGCACGTCATGCCAGGCCTCGGAATGATGTCTCTGGGGGCTTGACTCAGGGTGTTGCGAGCAAGGTCGAAATTGTCTCGGAAGTAAAAGGGAGCAAGCAAGCTGGTGACCGGCT
>CAJWOI010000228.1 GCA_913044255.1 uncultured Alphaproteobacteria bacterium | reverse complement strand
GCGTCTGAGCCGATAAGTTGCGGGTGAACGCAATCTGAAAGATACCACATCGACGCCCGCCTGTGATCGCTTACCACCGGTGGCCCGTGGCTCCGGAGTTTATGATGCGAATACTTTACCGCCTGTTCGGTATCGCGCTGGTGCTTTCCTTGATTGGGGGTACGATATTCCTCCTTACTTGGAACATTCCACCACCATCAGCGCCGATCGAGAAAGTGATCCCAAATGAACGCTTCTCCGAAGAATAAGACTCTTCACATACTCGCTATGCTTGCGACCCTTACATTCACGGGACAAACATCGGTGTCGCAGGAACAAACTGAGCCAGTGCCTTTAGTAACAGAAGGCGACGCAGCTACTAACACCAAAAATACCATTTCAACCGAAAGTAACGAAAATATTTCTATTGGCGCGTTGGGCGAAATTGACGTCGAGTCAATTGGTCTCCTGGACGAGCAAAGTGGTGGTTTTGGAACAAATATGTGGGAAGGCAGCGAGAGAGGGCAGATAGAAGATCTTTTATCCAGTCTGCCGACCCACGTTCGCTCGCCCGCAGCCCATGAGCTCATAAAAACCTTGCTGTTATCAACTGCAACCGCGCCAACGAAAGACAACGAGTCATCCAGTCTTCTGCGAACTCGCCTTTCAGTCCTAGCGGATCTCGGAGAATTTGAATCATTCTTAGAGCTTTTAGCGACAGTGCCAGAAAGTGCAAGGACGGGAGAGATTAAGAGGTTAACGGCAAATGTGTTTTTACTAATGGGTGATACTAAGAAGGCCTGCGAACTAACTCTGAGCCAAGTTCGGGAAGCAGACAGCCTATATTGGCAAAAAGCTTTATTCGTTTGTCAATTAACGAACGGCGAAACCTCGGCTGCGGCTTTGAGCTTAAACTTACTGCGCGAGCAACTGAGTGAATCTGACGCCGCTTTTATTGAACTAGGGGGAGTGTCACTTAGTGAAGTAAATAATATGACCGCAAAGTTGGCTCCCAGTGCACTAAATCTCACGTTACTGCTAGGAACTGACGTCAGAATCCCTGATCATTGGCTATCTGAGGCCGGACCCGCAATTCAACGAGCTATTGCTGAGTCCGAAACACTGCCTCTCACAACTCGCTTAGTCGCCTCCGAAAACGCAGCTAGCATGGGTGCACTCGACGCAGTTGAAGTGGGGCAACTGTACCGGCGGATAGTGTTTACAAGAGAGGAGCTTGGAGACGCCATTGCGGTAGCGCAGGATAAAGGCGGGTCATGGGGCCGAGCCCTTTTGCATCAAGCTAGCCGCCAGCAACAAACCCCGGGCGAACGAGTGTCATTTTGGCTTGCCTCATGGGGAAATTCCCTGTTGACGGGAAATGCCATGCTCGCCGCGCTTGTCAACACAGAATCATTACGTACTTTGCCGGTCAGCGATCAAATTGCATACGCAGCACCACAAATCATCAGAGCATTGATGACTATTGGCGATTCCGAAGCACTGCAGGGCTGGCTAAATTTTCTTGGCGAAAGCGCCGAAATGGACACCGAGTTTGAACGCAAACTCGCCTCTTTGATGCCCGTCATAGTCATATCCAAAATCGACGACGGGCATAGCTGGCACCCGCAAATGGTGGAACGCTGGTGGGAAGCGTCCATGGGTAACGCAAACATCTTAGAACACACGAAACAGGCCGATCGTTTATTTATGGTACTTGATGCGCTTGGTCATTCTGTTGGGCGGAAAGGCTGGAATCTCTTGTTAAGCGGATCAAACCTAGTTTCCGCGACGGTCCCAAGTGTGGGAATTCGTTACAGCATGCAGGATGCTGCCCGATCTAAGCAAATAGGCCGCACTGTATTATTCGCACTTTTGGCCATGGGCGAGGGCGGACCAGCGGAGGCCAGTCCTCTAGCATTAGGATCCGTGCTCCGGAGCCTCCGCCACGTGGGTCTCGACCATTATGCCCGGGCGCTTGCTTTGGAGGCGGTGATTGAAAACGGAATGTAATGCAAAAGAGTGATAGTCGTTTGATCGAGGACTACCTCGAAATGATGGTATCGGAGCGTGGGGCCGCGAAAAACACAATTATGGCCTATAGCCGCGATATTGGGGCCTTCGCCGCATTTCTTGACGAGGCCAAGAGTCACCTAATAAATGCCACTACCCAACAGGTCCGTAGTTACCTAGAGGGGCTAGCCGATGAGGGTAAGGGATCAAGCACACAGGCACGCCAGTTATCGGCACTTCGCCAGTTTTATCGGTTTCTGCAGTCTGAAGGACGCCGCATGGATCATCCCTGTGCAACGATTAATCTGCCGCAACGCGGGCGTCCTCTGCCTAAAATTTTAAGTGAGGAAGAGGTCAACCACCTAATTACAGAAGCCCGAGGAGTCGCCAGTCCGGAAGGAATTCGCCAACTCGCACTAGTGGAACTTTTGTATGCCACGGGTCTGAGAATCTCCGAGTTGGTGTCACTGCCATTAGCAGCCCTAGGATCCAACCCACGTTTCTTGATAGTTCGCGGAAAGGGAGGCAGGGAACGGATGGTGCCAGTCGGCGAACCAGCAATCCATGCGCTGGGCCGCTATCTAGACGTACGCAACAGTTTTCTAAGCAAAGGAAAATCTTCAAATTGGCTTTTCCCTTCACGAAGTGCTGCTGGACACCTCACAAGACGGCGAGTTGGCCAATTGTTGAAGATATTAGCCGCGCGGTCCGGAATTCAAGCACACAAGGTCTCACCCCACGTTTTACGCCATGCGTTTGCTAGTCATTTACTTGCCCACGGCGCCGATCTTAGAAGTGTGCAATCAATGTTAGGGCACGCCGACATTTCCAGCACACAGATCTATACGCATGTATTGCAGAGCAGGCTTACGGCGTTGGTCCGTGACCATCATCCTTTGAGTGCTGACTAAGGCACAAGAAACTAAAATATGGGGCCGTTTTCTCGGTGCGTTGATAGCGAAGGGATGATAGGGTCGCAATCATGAACACGTTTCTTGACTTCGAGAAACCAATTGCTGAGCTCGAGGGAAAGATCAAGGAGCTGCACCATCTGGGTAGCTCCGACCGTCTTAATATCGTCGATGAAGTTACGAAGCTGCAGTCCAAGGTAGAGCGACTCCTCAAGCAAACCTATGCCGAGCTAACGCCGTGGCAAAAAACTCAGGTCGCGCGTCATCCAGGACGCCCACACACCAGTGACTATATCAATGGCCTCATAGAGAACTTCACGCCTCTCGCAGGTGACAGGTGTTTTGGCGAAGACACGGCGGTCATCAGTGGAATTGGACGTTTTCGAGGCTATTCCGTCATAGTAATCGGGCACGAGAAAGGCGCAGACACAAGTGATCGCGTCCACCATAATTTTGGTATGGCTCGGCCGGAAGGCTACCGAAAGGCGGTACGCCTCATGTCTCTCGCAGACCGCTTTAGCCTGCCAGTGATCACTTTTATCGATACGCCCGGTGCCTACCCGGGCGTTGGTGCCGAGGAGCGTGGTCAGGCAGAAGCGATTGCCCGCTCAACCGAGGCATGCCTCGGCCTGCGTGTGCCGTTGATCAGTGTGATTATCGGAGAGGGCGGTTCAGGGGGAGCAATCGCATTGGCGAGCGCCAACCACGTGATAATGCTGGAAAACGCCATCTACTCAGTGATTTCTCCTGAAGGTTGCGCATCTATCCTATGGAGAAATGCCGATAAGGCTGAAGATGCTGCAGAGTCTCTTCGCCTAACTTCCCGAGATTTGCACAGACTCAAGGTAATCGATGAAATTGTCCAGGAACCAGTCGGCGGGGCTCATCGGGCGCCTGAGGATGTGATCAAACGTCTTGGAGACAGCCTAGACTCCAATTTACGGAAATTGGTGGATATTCCCGGCGGCGAACTCCGCGCACGCCGACGCAGAAAATTTCTTGATATTGGCGCAGGTACGGAAAACTAAGGTAAGAGATGCGTAGGCATCTCGTTCCGATGTTGTTTGTAAATTTATAACACAATATTCTCGGTCGAAGATCACCGTAGCCGTACCCAGAGCATGAAACCCGTTACAAAACGTCTCATACTAGCCGCACGTATTCATAATCAAATGCGCGGCCATCGATTCCGCGCGCAGGCGGAGCAATCCAGTTGGCGATCTTGCCTCGCTCTGTTACCGGATCCATAAGGCTCGCGACAAACGCTTTATCCTTATCACTTGGCAACCAGTTTCGACTCTGCTCTGTCCAATCCGTTTCGTCGATCGAAATTCCCTCAGGCGTCACATATCGGTCAGAAAAAGTGCCCATACGCCGATTGAATGCGATGTGTGGCAAATATAATCGCGCCGAAATATCGTGGGCCTCCAGCACACTATTCCATCGCGCCACCCCGCGCTCGCAGTCTCGCACAAACTCCTGCCGCAAACGTTCATTCAATGCGTTAATCTCAGGCACGTCAGTCGTGCCAGGCTTGCCATCTCGCCATTCAGGAACCGGTTGCAGGGTTTTCGTGAGAACGTGATCATCGTTTATCTTGGCTTCATTGTATCGGCCTTTAAGCCCAGCGCTATAGTACGCCGCTGCGTTACTTGACCTCTCTCCACCGAATAGATCAAGCGACACCGAGTAGTGAAAATTGATGTAACGTTGGATCGTTGCAAGATCAATTCCGCCAAAAGCGCGAATCTCATTGCTATCCTGCTCTCGCATTAGCTCCGCCGAGCGCTGAACAATTCGTTTGACGCCACTCTCGCCGACAAACATGTGGTGGGCCTCTTCAGTAAGCATGAATTGGCACGTCCGTGCTAAAGGATCAAACGCTGATTCCGCCAGAGAGGCCAGCTGATATTTACCGTCACGATCCGTAAAATAAGTGAACATGTAGAAAGCTAACCAATCAGGCGTTAACTCATTAAAAGCACCAAGAATCCGGGGTCGATCCGGGTCTCCGGCATGGCGCTCCAACATCAAATCCGCTTCATCCCTTCCATCACGACCAAAATAGGCATGCAGAAGATAAACCATGGCCCACAAATGTCGGCCTTCTTCCACATTAACCTGAAACAAGTTTCGTAAATCGTATAGAGACGGTGCCATTCGCCCCAACAAGCGCTGCTGTTCCACCGAAGCAGGCTCGGCATCCCCTTGAGTGAC
>CAJWOI010000227.1 GCA_913044255.1 uncultured Alphaproteobacteria bacterium | reverse complement strand
CAAAGTAACCAGCGATCCGGCAGAAGTTTACGGCATCATCGATCGCGGACGACTTACGCCCGGCGCCTGGGCAGATATGATCTTGTTTGATCCTGATAAAATTGGCATCACCAATATGAGTCGACATTTTGACTTGCCGGCTGGTGGAGAACGACTTTTACGAAAAGCACCGGGGCTCCACGGTACTTGGGTTAATGGCGTACAAATTTTTGATGGAAATGACTATCTCGACGTAACAGCGCCGGGACATGTATTAACCAAGTTTGATGGTTCGTTACCAAGACTCGGAATGGAGCGCGCAGTAACTACCGAGTAAACAATAACTCACGAACCAAAAGCACCACTGTAGTTAAGTTCCCAACCTTAGTGAGGTCGCTAAACGAAACCAATAACTTCAGCAAATCACGAAAAACCGTAATCTCCCGCCTGGATACCCGAGAGGTCACCAGCAACATACCCGTCAATGATAACCTCATAAAAGCGTTCGTAGTCCTTGACGCAACGTTCGACCGAGAAATTTTCTTCCACACGAACTCGTCCGGCAAGTCCCATCCTGGCACGTAGATCCCGGTTCCACGCCAACTCTAAAATAGCGTCGCCAAGGGACCCAGGATTCTGCGGAGGCACAACTAACCCAGTCTCTCGATGGATTACTGCCTCTTTGTTGCCCCCAACGTCCGTAACTATCATCGGCAACTTCGCCGCCATACCTTCAAGAATAGAATTTGAAAATCCTTCCTGGTGAGAAGCTAAAACCCCAATATCTGAGGCTAGAAGTAAGCTCAGAACATCTCCCCGCGGTCCAAGGAACACAAAATTTTCACTTAGACCATATTGCGTAACTATGTCGATAAGCTCAGCAAGAACGCCATCATCACGGCCAACCACCAATATTCGCCAGTTTGATGGAAGACGATCCCGAACAAAACCGAAAGCGTTCGCCAAATCCATGTGGCCCTTGTAGGGGATAAGATTGGCAACAACAGTAAAAACCAATGCATCATTTGTTATTCCAAGAGCATCCCGCACACTTTTACGTTGATCCGGATGTGGCAAAGGAGGAACCACAATTCCGTTGTAAAGCAAGCCGGTTCGCTCGGCCGGCGCACACTCCGGTCCAACCAACTCCGCCAGCACAGCACGTGAGTTGCCCAGAATAAAATCCATCCGATGATGAAGGTAACGCTCTATTTTACCAAATAACGGCCTTTTACGCTGGTAGATATTAAGGCTGCGTCGACTCATCACACGGCGGCGAATACCAGCCAATATAGCCAGCGGAGCAGTCATCAAATAACTCTCAGGCAGAAAGAAGTGAACGACCGCCGGACGTCGCATAAGTAGATGAAAAAAAAGTTGAACTGATACTGCCATTACTCTAATCGCACTTAAAAACCTTGATCTTGTAGTAAAGTCACTTGAAAACCATGGGTTGAGGATACGAACACCCTTCTCTTCCATATCTCGAGCAAGCTCTCCACGTTTCTCTAACAGAAACAATTCTAGCTTAAACTTATCTCTACTTAAACGCGGCAAAATAGTCAGTAAATGTTGCTCAGCACCTCCTCGTTCAAGACTACCAATCACCACCAGTATTGATTTAGGCCTTGAAATAGAAATTGTAGGCAGAATCTTTGACCCAGCGACAACCTGATCAATAAGAACGCGCATCTGCAGGCCAACGGCCTCACTTTTGTAAGTGGATACGATTTGGCTTTCCGGTATTGCGTCCTCGAGCCCGTCGGTTACAGAAGCTATTGCCTGTTTAAGTACAGAGGCAATCTCGTCCGTATTTCCTGGATTCGCAACAAATCCGCCTGAGTTCCGAAGCAGACGGTATGCCGGACCCGGGGGGACTATTCCAAGAATGGGTCGGTCCGCACCCAAGTAATCAATAAGTTTTGAAGGTAAAAAGGGACTCTCATCGAGATCCGAGTCGATAGCCAGTAGCAAATCTGATGAACTCATCAGCGAAAGTGATTCGCTGTAATTTACTCTTGGTTTAGCAACTACCATGCCTTTAGGTAGAGACTTTGCCGCCCGGGTTTTCATCATTCGTGGCTCTATTGAACCTACTAATTCAATTTTTACGCTTCCCCTGTCGATCTCTTCATCGGACACCAGTTTAACCAGCGCGCGGAATAAAGGTTCCGGAGAGCGATGCTGATATAGGCTGCCCAGAAAGCGGATCACGATTGGCAATTTTACGTGGTCATGAACCCCGAGATAGAAATCCGGCTCAAATGAGTGTGGCAATACAAATACGCGCCGCCGCCAAGAATCAGGGTATTTCCCCATGACCAACTCAACAGTCTCTTCATTACTGAAAACAACTGCATCAGCGGTTTCAATAACAACTCGTTCCACCATCCGATCGGCCAGCTGGCGCCAAGGCAGCCAACGGGTCATGGGATTCCCAACCAACGGATCGCTGAAGCAGGCTATCCAAGGCGTTTTGGACCATTGACGTCGTAGAGCTAAACCCGCCAAGTGCACAGAATGAAATTGTGAACGGGTAATTAGGCAGTCATACTTTCCTTCGCCAAGCTGGTTAGCTGCCCGCACTACAGTCCGATTCAAGAGGACGAACCGGTCCGGTGGAATCGGCAACCATGGTAGAATCCGTGCAGATCGCGAAACAACATTTTCTACACGCCGAACTTCACGAAATTTGCCTCCAACGTACTGATCCAAACTGTGATCTTTGTCCGATCGCACGACCTCAGGGGGCACCGTAATGATATCCACGTTGCAATTGGGGATATTGCCCAGCACCTTCGCGGAAACAAAGGCCTCCGGGTGAGAGTCGGGTGGAAAACAATATCCGAGCGCCAGCACTGACATTTCACGGGAGCTGATTTCTGAATCGACACTCGACATTTACTGACCAATCTCCAAATCTTGCTCTTCAACAAACAACTTCGTCTACAAAGCGACTTGTACGCTAACTTGAACTCATGATCAAAGTCGTAGGACCGACGTAGAATTACGTTTTGAATCAGCTTGGGAGAGTTGAATGAGGAATCGTAGATATAGCGTTGATATTCTAATGTTCGGAGAGGTCGAACCGATGAATGTCGCTGAACCTTATGAAGTTTGTTCGATAGCCAATCAGATGATCACACCTGATTATTTCGATGCGTTTTTAGCGGCACAACCAGATAAACACGTGACAAGCCAGAATGGATTTATCAAGTCTGATAGTTTGCTACCACAACGTGGAATGGACCTGCAGAGGTTTCTGAGTGCGCTGTAACTAACAAACTAAAGACACCTCTGTAGTCAAGTTCCCGGCTACACCGCCGTGGTCAATTGTTCTCCTCAAACCATTATTCTTGAAGACACCAATTGTCTTCACTGATCTTGATGATGCCCTCCGCCTTCAATCTTTTCTCAGTATTTTTCATTATCCCTGGCATCAATTGGCCAAAATTTTGGCCTATGTTTTTCAGACTTTGAGTCAATTCTGGAAGCACCAACTGCCGAACTCGTTTTCCAAACTCTGTTGCCTGATACACTGCCGAATCGTCTTCAGACAAAGTGGTCGACTTTTCAAATGAATCAACAACTCTCCTAGCTTCGAACAAATTAAGTGTATTTATTGTTCGAGTCGAAGTCTCAAGCATTGTCTCGCGAGACATCGGTCCAAACACCTTCATAAATTCCTGTTCAGAGATCTCTTGTATCTTTCTTGCTACATTCGGAGCACATGTTTCAGAGATTGGTGGTCCGGGATTTGACACGGTTCCCTCGCTAACCTCCAGAGGCCCTAGGTTCACCATACTCAACAGAATTTCCGATAGTCTTTCATTAAGACCCATTCTCTCTGCCTCGGGATCAATACTCCCTGGGTCATTTTCAGAAACCCTTGTTTCTCGGGCCTTCCGCCGATCCACTGCTAAGACCATAGCCTCGGTTATTTCTTCCTGCGTCATTTTCTTCGACAGATAATCTTTTAACCTCTCTGCTTTTTCGTCCCCTTTTTCCTCCGCTAAATCAGCCAACATGTAAGCTAAGACGGTGTCCTTATGGATCCCCCTACCAAAGGCGTAGGCCACCGCCAAATTGCGCTGGGCGGCCGCAAAACCTTGTTGTGCTGAGAGTGAATACCATTCATATGCTTTTCCATCATCTTGAAGCGCTCCCTCTCCCTTTGCATACATGGTGCCTAATGCATTTTGAGCGATCGCAAAACCTTGATTCGCGATATCCTGCCACGCCGCAAATGCCCCAGAAACATTCTCTTTTTTGTACGCATCTAATCCCTCTTGATAAATTTCTTTTGCCGCCTCGATCTCGGCAAGTACAATTTCTAAATTAGCTTGAGCAAGATCAATGCCCTGCGCGGCAGCAAATCGGTTCCATCTCGCTGCCTGGTTGTAATTTCTCCTCACTGCCACCCCCTGATGATACATCAAGGCAAGATTGGTCTGAGCGTGACCATCTCCTTTGAGCGCCGCACTTTGGAACCAAAACAGCGCCTTTTCTTGATTTTTGGGAACTCCCTTTCCTTCTGCGTACGCTGCACCCATGTTGAACTGCGCACCGGAATGTCCGTTCCGCGCAGCCGGGAGAAACCACTGTACCGCGTTCTCAAAACTTTGACTCACACCCCTCCCGCTGGCGTACATCAATCCTATATGGTATTGGGCGTGATGCTCTCCTTGTTGGGCAGCGAGAAGATACCACTTTGCCGCCTGTTCGTAGTCCTGTGTGACTCCTTGCCCCACGTCGTAAAGATATCCGAGAATTAATTGCGCTTTGACGTCCCCTTGCTGCGCAAGAGGGCGAAATTCTTCTACAGCAACCGCATAATCGCCCCGCTCATAAGCTGCCAAACCCTCACTAAAATCGGACAAAGCCGGACTAATATTTGCAAGAAACAGAATAAAGATCAGTACTCTTAGATCGCGCATAAAAAAAATGCTATACCCTACTGAGCTGGAATTACAGTGGTTTCTCAGATTTTATTCAGGAACAACTTAGGCAGGTTTCGTTTCGAATTCTGCGTTGATATGGAAAACTAGGATGGCGAATTACACACGGAGTGTTGGTATTTTTGTTTTCAATCAGGTTGAGGTGATGGACTTCGCCGGACCCTATGAGGTTTTTTCCCTAGCAGATCAT
>CAJWOI010000226.1 GCA_913044255.1 uncultured Alphaproteobacteria bacterium | reverse complement strand
TATGACTCCGTTCCCTATGCTTTCAGTTATCTTTCAATCTTAGCAAACGGCTAGGCACAAATACTCCTAAATTTGTGAACCAGTTTCCACGTTATGCCGCGGCATACATGTCATCGATCAAATTCTTGTACTTTACGTTCACCAATTGCCGTTTGAGTTTCATGGTTGGAGTTAATTCTTCATCTTCCGGGTCAAGTTGTTGTTCAATAAGACGGAATGTCTTTATCGATTCGACACGCGCAAACTTTTCGTTAACCCCTTTGACTTCTTTCTCAATCAGTTCAATCACGTCCTCGGAACGGGTCAGGCTGGCAAAATTCGTAAACGGCACATCATGATCTTGAGCAAACTTCACAACGTTGTCCTCATCTATCATTATCAAACATGAAAGAAACTTTCGTTGGTCGCCAACAACCACAGCGTCCGAAATATATGGGCTGAACTTCAACTGATTCTCAATTTCCGAAGGTGTAATATTTTTCCCGCCCGCCGTGATAATTATATCTTTCATTCTATCGGTAATCTTCACGAACCCTTCATTATCCACAAATCCGATGTCACCCGTACGTAACCAGCCGTCCCTTATGCTCTCAGCAGTCTTATCTGGTTGATTATGGTATCCCATAAAAACATTTTCGCCGCGCAACAGAATTTCTCCCTCTGACGAGATCTTGAGTTCAACAAATGGCACAGCTAACCCAGTGGTACCAAGTTTTACGCGCTCAAATGGCATCATAGTGGCCAGTCCTGAACATTCGGTCATTCCATATCCTTCTAACATCGTGAACCCCAACGCCCAGTACCAACGAATGAGATCTGGTGCTATGGGCGCGGCGCCGGTTCCCAACCAACGGCAACGGTCAAGTCCCATCATGCGACGCACATTCCTCAAAACCAAGTGATAAGAGAGCCAAAATTGTATTTTGGTGAAGGTTGGTACGGCCATAGCTTCCAACCGATAGGAAGCCACCCGTTCCCCAACCCTAAGCGCAACCTTGTACGCCCATCGCGCGATGGGTGTAGCTTCCGACATCGCTATGGTAATCGAGGAATAAAATTTCTCCCATACCCTTGGAACTGCAAAAAAAGCAGTCGGCTGTACCTCTCGAATATTCTCTGGAACGGTTTCTGGGCTTTCGGCAAAATTTACCACAACACCGTGATAAACCGCCGTATAAAATCCCAGCACACGTTCGGCCACATGGCAAAGCGGTAAGAAAGACAAAGCCTCGTCGTTCTCGCCTAAAGGTAGAAAGTCTGGCATATTTTTAACGGATTCAATTATGTTTCTATGACTCAACATCGCACCCTTTGGCGGGCCGGTTGTACCGGATGTGTAAACCAAAATAGCCAAATCATTCGCCGTCGTATGAAGTACGTGTTTTTGCCAAGCGTCCGGATGATCAAGGTGGTAACAGTTACCCAAAGTAACAAGGTCTTCCATGCTCAAGACCATAGGGTCCTCGAAACTATGAAGATTATCCGTGTCAAAAACGACGATTTTAATCAGGCTTGGCGTATTTTCACGAACATGAAGTACTTTATCGAGTTGCTCGTCATCTTCCACAAAAACCACCGTAGCTCCACAATCATTGATCAAGTGCTCGACTTGAGATGATGCGTCAGTGGGATAGATGCCGGCGCTCACCGCACCGATTCCGAGAGCCCCCATATCTGCATAAAACCACTCAGGGTTGTTGTTACTCATAACACAAATTTTATCGCCCAGTTCGACACCTAATGAAACCATACCAAGTCCCACGGCACGCGAACTCTCTCCAAAATCCGTCCATGAAATGCTTCGCCATATACCAAGTTTTTTTTCTCTCATGGCAACACGGTCACCCCGCTGCTCCACACGAGTCCAAAATAAGCTCGACAATGTAGTGAAAACTTCAGTCTTTGATCTCATTTTTGCATCTTTAACCCTGGCTATAATCCTTTATTACCGCAGAGAGGTTAACGCCATAACTTCTTCTTTTTCCAGCGTCGCTGGCCACGAACTCCCTCATCTTTTTGCCCAAGATAAAATTCCTTAATTTCATCGCTCTCCATGAGACGTTCACAATGGTCTTCCATCACTATTCGACCCACTTCCAACACATATCCGTATTCCGCGACTTCAAGGGCCATACGAGCATTCTGTTCCACCAACAAAATCGTGATCCCCTCTTCTTTATTAATGCGTTTAATAATATCAAAAATCTCAGCCACTAGAATTGGACTTAAACCCAATGATGGTTCGTCCAACAACAATAACTTGGGTCTCGACATTAACGCACGACTTATCGCCAACATCTGCTGTTCGCCACCAGAAAGCATACCAGCACGTTGCCCCGAGCGTTCCGATAGGACCGGGAAATAAGTGTAAACCCGCTCTAAATCCGCCAACACTGCGCTACTGTCGTTACGCAAAAAAGCCCCCATTATGAGATTTTCACGAACGGTAAGAAACGGGAATACTTCCCGTCCTTCAGGCACATGGCTTATGCCAAGTTTCACGACACGATCCGGATTTTGTTTTTGGATTTCCTGATCCTCAAAAATTACTGTACCTTTTTGAGGATCAGCCACGCCCGAAATCGTTCGCAAGACAGTAGTTTTTCCTGCACCGTTAGCACCCAGCACGGTTACAACGGAGCCTTCTCTTACCGATAATGAGATTCCTCGGATGGCCATGATAGGCCCGTAATAGGTTTCTATATTCGAAAGTTGGAGCAACGGAGCCATCATCTCATTCGCCAAGGTAGGCTTTTATTACCTCGGCGTTGTCTTGAACCACGCTGGGCGTACCTTCCGCGATAACTCGCCCATAATTCAACGCCAACACTCTGTCTGAAACACCGTTCACCAGAGTCATGTCATGTTCTACCATGCACACAGTAACACCAAGCTCGTCACGTATATCTTTAATCCAAAAGGACATATCCTCTGTCTCTTCAACATTGAGCCCAGATGATGGTTCATCAAGCAATAGAAGTCGGGGTTCACAGGCAAGTGCACGGCCGAGTTCGACAACCTTGCGCACACCGTACGGCAACACCGAAATGGAAGTGCTTCGATAGTGAGCTAGTTCTAAGAAATCGATAATCTCTTCTACACGCAGTCGATGCTCTTGTTCCCGTCGACGGACACTTGAGAGGAACAGCATTTCCCTCAGGAGCCCTTGCCCCCCACGATGAGGGTGGCGTCCCAAAAGTAAGTTTTGAAGGACTGTCGCATTTTCGAATAATTCAATGTTTTGAAAAGTGCGTGCGATTCCAAGATTAGCAATTCGATGCGCCGGAGAATTCGTGATTTCCCTTCCGTCAAAAATAATTTTCCCCGCGGTAGACTGATAGATCCTGCTAACTAAATTAAAAATTGTTGTCTTGCCGGCGCCGTTGGGACCGATAATAGTAAATACCTCGCCTTGTGCTATCTTAAAGCTAACGTCATCAACCGCACGTATACCACCAAACTGCACAGCTAAATTTTTAATTTCGAGTAACATCAGCGCAATTGATCCGTGCGCGTATACGATTTTTGACGCTTAAAGGTTGCTTTCTTGTAAAGTGGGAATGTACTGAAATAGAGCTTTATTTTCACCCATCGACCATACAGACCAAGTGGTTCAAAGAGCATAAAGAGAATGATTACGAGGCCAAATATGCCAGCCTGAAGACCGGTTTGTTCTGCAATTACGTTGGGCAAGAAATCTTTCAGGAGAACAATTCCTTGCGGCAATGCGATAATGAATATTGCTCCGAAAACCGCTCCGTGAATAGATCCCAACCCGCCCACAACAACCAGTAAGAGAAATTCAATCGACAATAAAATTGTGAATGATTCCGGACTAATGAACATCAATTTGTGGGCATAAAGTGCCCCGGCAATTCCAGTAAACGCAGCACTTATCCCAAATGCTACCGTTTTATATTTGGTTAAGTGCACACCCATGCTTTGCGCTGCAATTTCGCTATCTCGAACTGCAATCATCGCTCGACCAGTGGGAGAACGTAAGATGTTGATCGCAGCCAATATCACCAATACTGTGATAGCCAGGGCTAAGAAATAGAAACGCCATTCAACATCAAAACCGACACCAGCAATTGTAATATTTTCCACGAATAGGCCAGTATTGCCCCCTGTAACAGATTCCCAGCGCGCCAAAATCTCTTCTGCAATAAATCCAAAAGCAAGGGTGGCTATGGCAAGGTAAATGCCGGCCAACCGAAGCGCCGGCAAGCCAACTAAAATTCCAACTGCGCCCGAGAATAAACCCGCCACTGGTAGAGAAACTAAAAAGGGTACACCAGAGTTGATCAGAATGGTCTCTGTGTAAGCTCCAGCTGCAAAAAAAGCTGCATGCCCTAGAGAAATTTGCCCGGTATATCCAGCCAAAAGCATCAAACCAACACCCGCAATCACATAGATGAGCACAAAATTCATTTGAAGTAGAAAATACTCGTCGAGAACTAGAGGTGCGGCAAGTAAAGCAAGTCCCAACAGCGAGTACCAAAACACCGATCCACCATGTTTAAAGAGGCGGATATCTTGGTCGTAATCCGTGTGGAACAGAAAACGCATCCGTTTAAACTTTCTTGTGCATTGATTGACCAAACAGCCCTTGGGGTCTCACGACCAACACCGCCAACAGCACGATATAGGCCGCGGTATCCTTAAAACCTTCGGGCAAATAAAAACCTGCCAAAGCTTCGACAATTCCAATAATGAGGCCACCCACGATCGCACCCGGAAGACTACCAAAACCGCCCAAGACCGCCGCAGGGAAAGCTTTGATACCAATGAAACCCATGTTGACATGAATAAACGCAATGGGTGCCAATAGAAGACCCGCGAATGCTGCAACAGCGGCGCTGATTGCCCATATCAATGAGAAAACCGTCTTCACAGGAATTCCCATATAATATGCTGCTAATTGATTTTGGCTCGTTGCCTGCATCGCCACACCGAGCTTTGTGAAGCGAAAAAAAAGATAAAGCACTGTCACCAAAATCACAGTCATCACTATGATCGCCATATGATCTTGACCTATAATAACGGGTCCAAAATTCACGACCTTATTGTAAAATGGAGTTTCAAGAAAATAAGTGTCAACACCCCAGCCCGGCACCATGCTGACGACACTCCTCATGAGATATCCAATCCCAATAGTCACCATGATTATTGAAAAAACAGGTTGTCCCACCATTGGTCGAGTTACGACTC
>CAJWOI010000225.1 GCA_913044255.1 uncultured Alphaproteobacteria bacterium | reverse complement strand
AATAGATCGTACACGTCGGTTGCCCAAATGATCTATATCGTCTACTTCACCTTTGCCGTTTCGAAGATCAATTATCGTCTGGACTACTGAAATTATGTCTTCACGTCGTAATTCTCTGGCACTATCTCGTGTGCTGAGATTTAAACGAGAATTCATCTTCACTCGACCCACCGACGAGAGGTCATAGCGATCCGAACGAACCGTCGCAATGTCTGACTCCCTTACCCACAACGCATGTGGCAAGCCTGCAGGTCGCCAAACTGTGCAGGATAATGCAATCAACGCGAAATCACCCCTGACATCTAACAGCCAAGCACCTCCATCGACATCTATTTTGTTGAGATTCGCCACGACCTCAGAGCCCGAGTCCGAACTATTTCGCGCTTCAACCTGCGCCTTATCAAGTTTCACTGGGCTCAAAAATAAGTCATAAAATAAGCGCTCAGCGCTTTCCTCCGTTGGAGGCTCTCCTGGCCGCATGACCCGATAAATATCCGTCAGCGCATCAAGGCGAGTGTCATTTTTGTCCGCCGCCAACGTATTACGAATATGCGGATAAATCCCTTGCTCTACTGCCAGTGTCGAGAATGACTTTATATTCTCTTTCTCTAGTTCTTCCAGCAATGCATCGGTTACTTCGTCCCCAGCCTCTGCCAAAATAATGCCAGTTCCCGAGTCAATAATATCATTGCCAATAAACTGCGTTATTAGTTCCTCGACCGGCGCCAAGTATGTTCGTACCCCGCTTTTTTGTATTTCACGCGCCTTGCGACCAGTGATGCGTTCACCAGTCTTCGCAACTACACGCCCCGTTCGAGCATCAATTAAGTCATGCTTGAGCTTGGTTCCATGTATTTGATCGACATCGAATGACGCATGCCATCCATTTTTGCTGCGTTTATAGATTTTTTTGTTGTAAAACTCCTCAAGGATATCCTCTTTATCAAGGCCAAGTGCCCGAAGTAAAATACTAACCTGCAGCTTACGTCTGCGATCAATTCGGACAAAAACTATGTCCTTGGCATCAAATTCAAAATCAAGCCAAGAACCGCGATATGGAATTATTCGCGCCGCAAACAACAATTTTCCCGACGCATGGGTCTTCCCTTTGTCGTGGTCAAAAAATACCCCTGGTGAACGGTGCATCTGACTAACGATCACTCTCTCAGTACCGTTTATAACGAACGTACCCTTCCCCGTCATGAATGGGAGGTCGCCCATGTACACGTCCTGTTCTTTAATGTTTTGGACCGTTCGAGCGCCAGTTTCCTCATCCACATCCCAGACAATAAGACGCAAAGTGACCTTGAGTGGAGCAGCGTACGTCATGCCGCGCTGCTGACACTCCTCAACATCGTATTTTGGCTTTTCAAATTCGTACTTAACAAAATCTAGCTGGGAATGATCCGAAAAGTCTTTAATTGGGAAAACCGAGCTAAAAACTTCTTGGAGACCCCATTGCCCCCGATCTTCCCCCGCCACTTCCTGCTGAAGAAAATGATCGTATGATGTCTTCTGCACCTCGATAAGGTTTGGCATTGTGGTGGATGTCTGAATCCGACCAAAATTCTTTCGAATACGCTTACGACCCGTGAACGACAGCGTCATACTGACTCCTTAACACTAAATGTTTAGTTAGACGGTGGTAGAGAGTTATTAAACGCACCACATCCACCGACGACACGTTACAACGCAAAGTGACAAATCGAAATCAACGAAACAGGCAAAATTTTCCCGGGATTACTCTCAACAACTATGCAAGTAAGCGACGGTTTCTCAATACACATCGCGCAACAATTGGCCCGCCGCCGCTCCGCAGCATACTAGTATCACCAGGAACTCAGAACAAAGGAACCAACACCTCATTTATTTCAGCTCTACTGTAGCACCGACCTCCTCTAAGGTTTTCTTGAGGGCGTCGGCTTCTTCCTTCGGCACGCCTTCTTTTATGACCTTCGGCGCAGCTTCAACTAGATCTTTGGCCTCTTTCAAACCCAACCCAGTAGCCGCGCGAACTTCCTTAATTACATTAATTTTCTTCTCACCAAATGAGACAAGAACTACATCAAATTCGGTCTTTTCTTCTGCCACATCACCCGCTGCAGCAGCGCCAGGGGCCGCAGTAGCCACGGCCACCGGTGCAGCAGCCGTAACACCCCATTTGTCTTCCAACAATTTTGCTAATTCCGACGCCTCGATAACAGTGAGCGACGAAAGTTCGTCAGCAATCTTTTCCAAATCCGCCATTGATTTTATTCTCCCAGGCTCAAACCTATCAAAACACGCGAATAATACAGCACGTCATTCACCCTCTAACCGTCTTTGGATTCCGCGCCATAAGCACCAAAAACCCTTGCCAATTGACCCGCTGGTGCCGACAAAACGGAAACGACATTAGCTGCCGGTCGCTGCACGAGCGCAACAAAAATAGCGCGTAGTTCATCAAGCGAGGGCAAACCCGCTAACGATTTTATCTCCGCCTCATCCAACCGCTTCTCGCCCAATCCGCCTCCAAGAATGACTAAATGATCATTCTCTTTGGCAAATTCGACCGACGCCCTAGCTGCCGCCACAGGATCATCTGAAAACGCGACCGCAACAGGTCCCGCGAATAAATCAGACAGACTTCCGTAGGGCGTACCTTCAACTGCCCGGCGAGCCAGGCTGTTCTTGGTTACACGGAATTCGGCCCCTGCAGCATGCATTCGCCGTCTGAGATCCGTCGCCTCCGAAGCAGTTAACCCCTTAAAATGGGAAACCACCACCGAACTTGCCGCTTCAAACGTCTCATGCAACGACGCGACCATCTCTTGTTTTTGGACTCGGTCCAATGTCGATCTCCGCGTTGTGCCATGGCACGTCCACAAAACGCCCCAGGCTATTGCGTTTCAGGTCCCGCAGCAATCTGCGAAACCCGCTTCGCCTGTCCGAGAGGTTCAAGCTACCAACAACTCAGAGCAAACCGAAACTAGCCCCAATGTCTTGGCAGTAACCCCTGTCTATGCAGGCCACATCGCGATGATGCGTTTATGCCTTACCCGAAACGGGCACTGACACCGGCAGTCTTGGACAGGTAATACACACTGGTTCACTTGTTCGAACCACCATGTTGGAGCACCTTTCGGCACCCGAACTAGTCTCCTTAACCTTGAGGTTCCGGACTTGTGGCTAAATTTGCCACATCAATCCTAACTCCTGTTCCCATCGTCGAGCTAAGCGTGGCACGTCGCAAGAAAATCCCTTTGACACCACTTGGTTTCGCGCTGTTAATAGCGCCGATAAAAGCCTGCAAATTCTCCACCAGTGCATCCTGCGAAAAACTCGCTTTCCCGATACCGGCATGCACTATTCCTGCTTTTTCAACCCGGAAGGCGACCTGGCCGCCTTTAACCGCCCTAACCGCCTCAGCAACATCATTGGTGACGGTACCCAGCTTGGGGTTAGGCATCAAACCTCGAGGACCAAGAATTTTCCCGAGTTTACCAACCACCGCCATCATATCAGGAGTCGCGACACAACGATCAAAGGGGATTTTCCCTTTACTCACGGTCTCGGCCAAGTCATCGGCACCAACAATATCAGCCCCCGCCGCCGTTGCTTCTTCAGCCTTAGCATCTTTGGCAAATACTGCCACACGCACCGATTTGCCTGTGCCATTCGGCAAAGAAACAGCACCCCTCACCATCTGATCCGAGTGACGAGGATCAACACCCAAGTTCAAGGCAATCTCAATGGTCTCATCAAATTTAGTAGTTGCCCGTTCTTTTACTAACCGAACCGCCTCTGCAAGCTCGTAGTGCTGGGCGGGGTCAAGCCCCTCCTCCATCAAACCGCGACGTTTGGATTTTTTCGCCATATCCTTATTCCACCACATCAATTCCCATCGAGCGTGCAGTACCCGCAAGTATTCGGCAAGCCGAATCGAGGTCATTGGCATTAAGATCGGCCTTTTTTGCGTCCGCAATCTCACGCAATTGCACCATCGTTACACTGCCAATATTTTCGGTCCGGCCAACCTCACCATTGCCTTTCTCGACCCCTGCCGCCTTTTTAATGAAAAAGCTTGCAGGAGGTGATTTAGTTATGAAACTAAAGCTCCGATCCGCATACACTGTGATAATGGTCGGGATTGGCATCCCCTGCTCCATATTTTGGGTCCCAGCGTTAAATGTCTTACAAAATTCCATGATGTTAACACCATGCTGGCCAAGTGCCGGACCAATAGGTGGGGACGGGTTTGCTTGTCCCGCAGGAACCTGAAGCTTGATATAGCCGTTGATCTTCTTCGCCATTCATAAGTCCCTTTAAATTCGGGTTTGTGGTTCGGTGATGGCACACCTTCCACACGTTCTAACGCACCTGAGCAAAACCACTACAATTTCTCGACTTGCGTGTACTCGAGTTCCACTGGTGTCGCACGACCGAATATCGAAACGGAAACCTTGACACGTGCCTTGTCTTCGTCAACTTCCTCGACCATCCCGTTGAAAGAGGAAAACGGGCCATCCGAAACCCGGACCATTTCGCCCACCTCGAACGTGATCAACGGCTTTGGCCGCTCCACACCTTCCTGGACTTGCCGAAGTATACGTTCCGCTTCGGCCTGAGAAATCGGGGTAGGCTCACCAGCAGCACCTAAAAAGCCAGTCACTTTAGAAGTGTTCTTGACGAGATGCCAGCTTTCATTCGTCATTACCATCTTAATTAGCACATAGCCGGGGAAAAATTTGCGTTCACTCGAGATTTTTTGGCCCCTACGCATTTCCACGACTTCCTCGGTAGGAACTAGGATTTTTTCAAACAAATCGGGCATGCTTCGTTCCGCTTGCTCTCCTATGGCTTGAGCAACCTTCTTTTCGAATCCAGAGTACGTATGGACGATATACCAACGCTGTTCCATCGCAGCTTACGCCCCAATCCCAAGGATCATCCGAATCCCCCAAGACAAAATCTGATCAACGAAAAAGAAAAATATCATGAGCAGAAACACCATCACGAAAACCATAGCCGTCGTCACTATGGTTTCTTTGCGCGTCGGCCACGTTACCTTCCCTACCTCTTGCCGTACTTCACGAACAAACTGACCCGGGTTTATTTTAGCCATCCTCTACCGCCCCTCTTTCGTCCCGAACGGCCCTACAGCACACCTGGCAGGAGTGGAGGGACTCGAACCCCCAGCCCCCGGTTTTGGAGACCGGTGCTCTACCAGTTGA
>CAJWOI010000224.1 GCA_913044255.1 uncultured Alphaproteobacteria bacterium | reverse complement strand
TAGCGATTTTCATGAGAATGAGAGCGTTTGCGGGAAATTCGTCTACTACGCGATGGTGCAATTCTTTGGCGACCATGCGATGCGGAACACCATGAAGGCTACGGTAGACTCACTCCGACTTCCTACCTTCCAGAACTTCACTTTCAAAACGCCGCCAGTAGAGGACGAGCAGCGCGCTATCGCCACGGTCCTCTCCGCCATGGACGCCGAGATCGCCGCGCTGGAGCGGCGGCTCGACAAGACCAAAGCCATCAAGCAAAGCATGATGCAACAGCTGCTCACCGGCCGGGTGCGGCTGATAAAGGAGGAATCATGAGAAACTACTACCGACTTATGCTCGGGCGTCAGAGCGTGCACGCCGAGACTTGCTTTGCCGGCGGATTTGTGGGCACGGACTTCGCCATTAACCAAGACTTAAGTGGTCGGCTTCCCGAGGAATGGCGGGACTTCAACAAGGAGTTTATCCCGATATTTCTTGAAAACAGGCCGGACAAATCAAGGATCGCGGCGGGGCTAGCATGCGGCGCGATCTGGACAGTCTCTAAAGGCATGGCTCAAGGGGATATCCTTCTTTGTCCCGATGGTGCAGGTCAGTATCACGTAGGCGAAATTGCCGGTAATTACACATATGCAGAGGGAGAGGTCCTCCCACACCGCCGGCCGGTTGAGTGGTCTGGCCAATCGATCAGCCGTGTCGACATGAGCGAGAGTCTCCGCAACTCATGTGGCGCGATAGGAACGATTAGCACGATTTCGAAACACGCTAAGGAGATTGAGAAGCTTCTACAGGGCGTACCCGCGCCGAGCATCGTTTCGACCGACGAAACTATTGAGGATCCGGCAGCCTTTGCTATGGAGAAGCACCTCGAGGACTTTTTAGTCAATAACTGGAGTGGAACAGACCTTAGTCACGATTTTGACATATACGAGGAAGATGGTGATAAAGTCGGCCAGCAATTTCCTACAGATACAGGACCAATTGACATTCTTGCCATCAGCAAAGACCGAAAGACTCTTCTTGTCATAGAGCTCAAGAAAGGCCGGGCCAACGATGTTGTGGTTGGCCAGCTTTTGCGCTATATGGGATTCGTCCAAGACGAACTTGCTGAATCTGACCAAACCGTTCGTGGTGTAGTGATTGCCCTTGAGGAAGATCCTCGACTCAAAAGAGCCTTAGCAATGGTGCCCTCGATAGAGTTCTACCGATACCAAGTGAGTTTTAAGTTGGTGAAAGCCTGAGATGAGCGAAATCGGCCGGAGAGAAATTAAGACCCAGCAACACGTCATAGAGTTCTTCACGGATGAGTTGGATTACGAATATCTCGGCAACTGGAAGGATCGTGATGGCAACAGCAACGTTGAGGAGTCGCGGCTTACTGGCTGGTTAAAAATCCAAGGCCACGATGAGAAGATTATAGACAAAGTGCTTCGTGATTTAGATAAGGCTCAGACAATCAGTGGTTCCAGGACTCTCTACGATGCCAACCGCGAAGTGTACAGCCTCCTGCGTTATGGAGTGAAGGTTAGGCCGGACGTGGGGGAGCAGCACACCACAGTCTGGTTAATAGATTGGGAGAACCCGGGAGCCAACAATTTTGCTGTAGCTGAAGAAGTTACCATCACGAGTGTGCATAACAAGCGCCCTGATCTAGTCCTCTACGTCAACGGAATTGCTTTAGGCGTGCTGGAGCTAAAGCGTTCCACCATCTCGGTCACCGAGGGTATCCGGCAGAACCTGGATAATCAGAAGAAAGATTTCATCCGCCATTTTTTCTCTACCATTCAGTTGGTCATGGCGGGTAACGATACAGAAGGTTTGAGATATGGTGTCATCGAGACACCGGAAAAGTACTGGCTAGAGTGGAAGGAAGAGAGTCAGATCGAGAACCCACTTGATCGAGCTTTACAACAGCTCTGCCGCAAAGAGCGTTTACTGGAGATTGTTCACGATTTTATTGTTTTTGACGCTGGCATCAAAAAGATCTGCCGCCATAACCAATATTTGGGAATGCGTGCGGCGCAGGAACATGTGAAGCGTCGTGAAGGCGGGATCCTCTGGCATACCCAGGGTAGCGGCAAGACTTTGTTGATGGTCTGGTTTGCGAAGTGGATACGCGAACACGTTGAGAATTCCCGTGTATTGATAATCACAGACCGCACGGAGCTAGATGAACAAATTGAAGAGGATTTCCTTGGTGTGGATGAGAACATCTACCGCGCCAGATCAGGCTCGGACCTGATAGAGGTACTTAATCAAAACACGGAATGGCTGGTTTGCTCCCTTATCCACAAGTTTGGCCGCTCGGAAGAAGGTGATATCGACGCCTACCTCAAAGATATCGAGAACCATTTGCCCTTTGGCTTTCATGCCAAAGGTGAGATATTTGTTTTTGTAGATGAGTGCCACCGTACCCAGTCGGGTAAGTTGCACAAGGCGATGAAAACAATCCTACCTGAGGCAATGCTCATCGGTTTTACTGGCACACCGCTTTTGAAAAAAGACAAACAAAAGAGTATTGAAGTTTTCGGTCCTTACATCCACACCTATAAGTATGATGAGGCTGTTGAGGATGGCGTAGTGCTTGATCTTCACTACGAAGCGCGTGACATTGATCAGAATATTACCTCTCCAGAAAGAGTAGAAGAGTGGTTCAAGGCCAAAACCACAGGTTTGTCTGATCTGGCTCTGGCACAGCTCAAGCAGCGTTGGGGAACGATGCAGAAAATGATGAGTTCGCGGGGACGTCTTGAAAAAATTGTCGCAGATATCATGATGGATATGGAAACACGGGACCGACTAAAAAACGGGCATGGCAATGCGCTGCTTGTTTGCGATAGAGTTTATACGGCCTGCCGTCTCTTCGAGATGTTTCAGGAAACCAGCCTACAGGGACAATGCGCAATCATAACCTCCTACCGTCCATCGCCCAGTGACATCAAGGGTGAGGAGACAGGCGAAGGTCTGACGGAAATTCTATGCAAGTACGAGACTTATCGGAAGATGTTAGCCGACCACTTCGATGAATCTGAAGAGTCGGCCATGACCAAAACTGATGACTTTGAAAAGGAAGTCAAAAAACGTTTTGTTAATGATCCTGGTCAGATGAAACTGCTTATTGTTGTAGACAAGCTTCTGACCGGCTTTGATGCTCCGCCAGCGACCTACCTATATATTGATAAGCAGATGCATGACCATGGTCTGTTTCAAGCAATTTGTCGCGTGAACCGACGGGATAGCGATGACAAGGAATATGGCTACATTATTGATTACAAAGATTTGTTCAGGTCACTTGAACAATCTTACAATGACTATACTGGTGAAGCTTTTGAAGGCTACGACGTAGAAGATGTGGCTGGTTTGCTAAAAGACCGACTAGAGAAGGCGAGGGAGATCCTAGAAGTACGGCGCGAGGAAACCAAGGAATTGTGTGAACCTGTGGAACCACCGCGTGACCAGGAAGCCCATCTTCGCTACTTTTGCGGTATCAGTAATGTCCGTTCCTCTCTAAAGGATAACGAGCCTAGGCGGGTTCTTCTTTACAAACTTACAGCATCACTAATGAGGGCTTATGCCAATATTGCTAACGAAATGGAAGAGTCGGGCTACTCGGAATCGGAAATAAGCGAGATTAAGAACGAAGTTATTCACTTCGAGAAACTGCGCGAAGAGGTCAAACTCAGAAGTGGAGATTATGTTGACACGAAGGTTTACGAACCAGCCATGCGCCACTTGTTGGACACCTATATACGAGCTGAGGAAAGTGAAACGATCTCAGCTTTTGATGACATGAGCTTGGTGGAATTAATTGTAGAGCGGGGTGAGAAAGCCATCGAATCATTACCCAAAGGAATTAGTGGCAGCGAAGAAGCTGTGGCCGAGACGATTGAGAATAATGTCCGTAAAGTCATCATTGATGAAATGGCGGTAAACCCAAGATATTACGAGAAAATGTCTGATTTGCTAGATGATTTGATCAAGACACGTAGGCAGCAGGCTATCGATTATAAAGAATATCTGGCGAAGATTATTGAATTAACAAAGAATGTGCATAACCCTGAAACTCATTCTGCTTATCCTGTTTCCCTTAATAGCGCGCCGCGTCGTGCTTTATACGACAACTTAGTGGATTATGTGGCAGGGAAGGAAGTGCCCGAGGGAGAAAGCCCAGATAATGGTCATCCTCCGGATGTGGAGATAGAGCAACTTGCAATAGCCGTGGATGAAGCGATCCTTAGTGTTAAGAAGGACGATTGGCGCGGCATGCGTACAAAGAGAATAGAAGTTCGCAACGCGATCAAGTCTGTGCTTGGGGATGATCAAGAACTTCTTGACACTATATTCGAGATAGTGAAAAGCCAGCGTGACTATTAAGGACAAAAGGATAAAGGTGAGCGGAATTCCCGTGCAAGTGGTACGGAAAAAAATTAAGAACCTCCACTTGGCTGTTTATCCTCCAAATGGCCGAGTAAGAGTTGCCGTGCCAATGCATATAAGTGATGAAACGGTCCGTTTGGCGGTGATTTCGAGACTAGGCTGGATACACAAACGGCAAAAAGTATTAGAGCAGCAGGTACGACAGTCGAAGCGTGAAATGGTTACCGGAGAAAGCCACTTCATCCAAGGTCGTCGCTACCTACTGAATGTGATTGAAAAAAATGGTCCCCCAACTCTGGTTGTGCGTAACAATAAGACCTTGGAAATGCAAGTGCCACCCGGTACCAACTTTCTGAAGCGTAGTGAAGTACTCCAGAGATGGTATCGTAAACTGTTGAGAGACCAGATCCCGGGCTTACTGGCCAAGTGGAAGCCTGCCATCGGAGTAAATGTTTCTTATTGCGGTATCAGAAAAATGAAAACCAAGTGGGGGTCCTGCAATACTGATGCTAAACGAATCTGGCTCAACCTAGAACTGGCTAAGAAGCCTCCTGAGTGCCTGGAGTACATTCTTGTCCACGAAATGGTCCACCTTTTGGAGCGATCCCACAACGATCAGTTTCGGGGATTAATGGATCAGTTCATGCCCCAGTGGAAATTGCACAGGGACGCACTGAACCGGGCTCCCTTGGGGGATGAGGAATGGATATACTAGACCAAGCTATATACTTCACTTTATTTGCACCAAGTATTTGATGGTGGTGAACTTTGATTTAACTTTAGTTAGTTACTTGACATAGCATCAGGAGTTCTTGCGAGAGCAAGACGGCAACCGAGCGAGAGACG
>CAJWOI010000223.1 GCA_913044255.1 uncultured Alphaproteobacteria bacterium | reverse complement strand
ATTATTTGGGGAACGTGTTTATCTGAACCATTTCTCTCCGCCGGGCGCATCAAAGCTATCAGCACACAACCAGTAGTATCTACTTTCTTTAGCACGGGATATCCATAGATTGCCCAGCCCTTCGAGCGCCAATGAAATATAGTCCAATGAGGGCAGGGTATCGAGACCCGTTGCCAACAGAGGCTGTAGAATTGAGCAAGGTATCGCTACATCAACACCTGGGGCGAGACCCAAACGCAGGGCTGGGTTGCATGAGGTTCCGTTGATCCAAGGCCTCTTAAATTCTATTTTTATTCTGGTATTAGGGTGGCGTGTCGGGATTTTACCCACAAAGCGTCTAGTGAAAGAACAAAAATCGAATCCGGATGAAACTCAAAACCGCCTTCTTCAGTGTGGTGTTTGTCGCCGTGCTCGGCGGCAGCGGCGCTTATGGCCTAAACTGGTGGAATCTTAACCGCCATTTAACGACTACGAACAACGCATACGTGCGTGGACATGTGGCCGTAATCAGCGCTCTGATTACTGGCGAAATTGAGGACGTTTATGTGCTCAACAATGACTACGTCCAAGCCGGGGACATCTTAGTAAGTTTTAAGCCTGCGGGATACGAGGCCGCGGTAGATGCCGAGCGCGCTAAATTGCGCGCGGCCGAGGCGGATGTTGAGGTGGGGCGTGCGAGTGTCCAACATTTGTATGCCCGTCGCCAACTACAAAATTCCCTAGTTGCACAATTCGACGCTCAACTTGCCGCAATAGAAGCACAAGGTGCCAACGCTGATCGTGAGCTTGTTCGCTATCAAGAACTTTATGAGCGGAAAATTGGGACACGTCAAAAATACGAACAAGTGATGACCACACAAAAAATTATGATCTCCAAAGTCCAACAAGCGGTCGCTGAGTTGAAGGCTGCGAACGATGAGATCGCTGTGATTGATAGCGAAATTCTGCAGATGGGAAGTAACGTTTTGCGCCTCGAAGCCGAAGTTGGTCGTGCTCGCGCTAGTGTGGACAAGAGCGAGCTCGCACTCTCAGATACAATTGTATACGCTCCGCAAGGCGGAGCGATTAGCAACCGGAAAGTAGAACCGGGCATGTACTTGGAAGCGGGATGGCCAATGATGTCGCTAGTGCCACTGGAAGAAACGTGGGTGATAGCGAATTTCAAAGAAACCCAGCTCGAAAATGTTCGACCTGGCCAACCAGCATTAGTCGAGATTGATGCTTTCCCCAATCATCCGGTCACAGGTCGAGTGGATAGCATGGCTCCTGCGACTGCAGCTGAATTCAGTCTGTTGCCTCCGCAGAATACCACAGGCAACTTCATCAAAGTGGTCCAGCGCATTCCGGTACGGATCCTTTATGAGCTTCCGGCACCATTGGCAGGGCGCGTTGTGCCCGGTATGTCTGTCGTAATCACCATAGTTACCGGCGGGTACGCCGACGGCAAGACGCTTGCCGCAAGTGAAACAAATTGAGACGCCAGTCCTTAAGTATTACCTGGCACCACCGTATTAATGATTAAAGTTTCTTCTGGATTTTATTCGGGAATGCAAATTTCCCCATGCTGAGAAACTCAAGCGACGCATTTGTTTTCGAATCAAGTGTCGCATCCAACTAAAGATGACTGGATACGCTCAGTACTATCGACCAGTAAAGTTCGCCGCACGACGTTCCACAAAAGAAACAACTCCCTCCGCTGCGTCGACGCTGTCCATTAGCTTGGTTTGCACTTCCTTGAACTGAGCAGCAGCCGCAACTGGTCCCTCCTCAGCCGCAAGGCGTGACGAAACAATGGTCTGACTAACAGCAAGCGGAGCCTGTTCCGCTATTTTAGAGGCAATATCTATTGCACGATTTAATTGGTTACCTGTCTCTACAATTTCCTGAATAAGATTTAAACGAAGGGCTGTTTCTGCATCAAATTCGTCTCCCGTTAATAAATAACGCATCGCATTACCCCAACCTGACCGCTCCGGCATTCGGATAGTCGCACCGCCCGTGGCCATTATGCCGCGCTTAACTTCAAGTTGGCTAAAACGAGTGTTGGCCGCCGCTATAACGATATCTGCAGCAAGCATCACCTCAATTCCCAAGGTGTAACAATAACCCTGGACTGCCACCACTAACGGCGTCCGTCGAAGGGGCGGGCGTAAATTAAACGGATCCACACATTCTTCTGATATGACCGTCTTCCCCGCACGGATATAAGGTGCCATTTCAGGAAGGTCTAGCCCCGCAGTGAAATTATCGCCTTCCGCATAAAGGATACCGCATCGAAACTCTCCGAGTTCAAGTTTGCTGTACGCCTCGGCTAACTCTTTCATCATCTTGGGGGTGAACCCGTTCAGTTTGTCCGGACGGTCAATAGCGATCAAAAGCAAAGCTCCTTTCTCTTGAGTGGTAATTTTCCCCTCGTCAGATCGATATCGTGCCATGCACTACACCCCTTAGTTTATCGTGGCTGTATATATGTTTCTCAGTGGAGCTACCTTAAATACTCTTGTCGATCAATGTTGAACCGTGCCAACCCTAGACAACAACGAAAGAGGAGATATCGTAACCATGACTCACCCACCATTTGACCTAACGGGCAAAAAAGTGCTCGTTACCGGAGGTAATTCAGGAATAGGCCTTGCTATGGCCGATGCTCTTGCCGGCGCGGGCGCAAACGTCTGTATCTGGGGCAGCAGTGAACAAAAAAACTCTCGTGCTTCTGAAAAGTTAAAACGCCACGGAGCTGAGATATTATCGCTTCAGTGCGATGTATCAGTGGAAAAGGAAGTGGAAAATGCGTTTTCTAAAACGCTAACGACGTTCGGCCAAATCGACGCATGTTTCGCCAACGCTGGGGTTAGCGGGAAAGCCAATTCATTCGTCGAAATGACCACAGATGAATGGAGACGGGTAATGAGCGTAAACTTAGATGGGGCATTTTTCACACTGCGTGCAGCAGCCCGCCACATGTGCGCTCACGACAACGGGGGATCTCTAGTGGCCACAGCAAGTCTGGCTGCTGTTGAAGGGCAAGCGTCCGGGCAACATTACGCAGCAACCAAAGGCGGGCTCATTTCTATGATGCGTTCACTGGCAGTGGGACTTGCACGGCACCACGTGCGTGCCAACTCGATACTTCCGGGTTGGATTGATACCGATATGACCCACGAATGGCTTCAACGCGATACTATCAACAAGCACTTACTCCGCCGGATTCCTGCGCGGCGCTGGGGGCAGCCAATCGACTTTGGACCTATTGCGATCTATTTGGTCTCAGATGCCAGCGCCTATCATACTGGAGATACTTTTGTGATCGACGGAGGTTACTCACTTTTTTGAACGACGCTAGCGTATCATGTGACTTTGTAGCAATAACCATGCCATTAAGCTCGTTTAGATGGCGCAGCAAATAGCAATTCGTCCGCTGCACCCCCGTTAGGTCCATTCGTGCCACGGCCCCATTCGAAACTATCAACTCCCTCGCATGAGTAGCATTGAATGACCCAATTATTGGAGATTTCCCCACACTCCCTACATTTCCAAGCTGGTTCACTGGGCGCCCTTGATGCCTTGAGAAGCCATTGACGTGCCGCAGCATCATTTTGATTCTCGCCCTCCTCCAATCTTGCCATTAAGCGGTACAGACGCTGGTCTGGGATCCCTTTCGCAGCCTCACCCAAATGTTCCCGGGCCGCACCCCACAAGGAAGCATCAAGCGACGCTGATGCTAATGCAAGGTGGCCTTCCATATTTCCAGGCTTCAATGACATTAGCGGTTCTAAAATTTTGATTCGGGAAAGATCATTTAGAGGCTTCGATATCTCAACCAGCACAGCCGAAAGCTCCGGATGTGGGGCCGATTGCCACGCGCGCGCAATTAACTTACGCGCTCTCCTTAAACGACCCGCGCTGGCCAGCAGCTTCGACGCAAGCACAACCGCCGGCACGAAGTCCGCTTTCAAATTGGCCGAGCGCTTTGCTAAATCACGAGCAGCTTTCTCGTCACCCTGATCCAATGCTACCTGTGCGCGCTGGTAAAGAAGCACCGCGCGCCGGCGGCGAGCGTTTTCCGGTTTGATGCCATTAGCCCTTTGTGCCGCGATAACCGACTGCTCAGCGTCCGGCCAATTACCAGCCACTGTCTCAAGGTCAATTAAATTAGTGAGGACCCACTCAGCGCGCGGATTGATCTCGAAGGCCCGGCGCGCCAAAGCCAAAGCCGTCTTTTTATCACCCTTACGAAGCGATTGGACCAAAAGGCCTCTTAAACCCAAAAATTCGCTCTCTGGATCAGTTAACATTGCCTTAAAACTTTCCCTTGCCAAAAGCTCGTTTCCCTCCAGCTGAGCGGCTTGTGCTGTTAACAAAAGATGCAGAGGTGACCCGGAAAGAAAACCCTCCGTACCTCGGACCGCACGCTTCGCTGCTTTGATATCGCCCGCCGCGACTGCGACCATCCCGCGAGTCAACGATCGATACGCATTTTCGCGAAATCTATTCCGGCGCGTGGTTTGAATTAATCGTGGGCTGCTAAGAACAAAATTGAGGACCTGATAGGCAAATGCCAACAGCACGGCACACGCCATTACGAGCACAAAAAGCATTGATACCGAGCTCTCTACCAAATACCCACGCCAAATAAGACGAACGTCCCCCGGCTGCTCGGCTACCCATACTGCCACCAGGCTCACCGCAGCGATCAAAACAACATACAGGAGAATTCTCCCCATGCTACGCTAAGGGCCCACTCGTTCGTTTGCTGATAATCGTCCTTCTTTGCTGGTCAGGGCGATAGCCCGCAGTGTCAATTCATCCAAAGAAGACTCAGCGTCTAGGCGCGCACGCGCCGCATCAAGCCAACCACTGGCGAGCCCAATTCCAGCATCTAATTTAGAAATAATAATAATCGCTTCTGCCAGTTGCCCCGAGGTGAGGCTTGCTTCAGCGTGAGCAGTCAAAGCTCCAGCATCGTCCCCAGCGACTTCGGAACCGATCGGGCGTATGCTAACTACCTCGCTCAACTTTACCAGAGTAAGATCCCACCAACCGGGATCGCCTTTGGCGCTCTCAGCTCGAATCAGGGAGCGCGCTAACTTTGGAAATTCTTGTTTTAACTCAGCCCGAGTTGCTACCCCTTGATTGCGGCGTGACGATAGGGGTTCGAGTGCATCAAACACCTGCGGGGTCGACTTGGCGAGCGCTCTAACCAAATCCCACTCCCCCACATAAGGCCCGCCCCGGATA
>CAJWOI010000222.1 GCA_913044255.1 uncultured Alphaproteobacteria bacterium | reverse complement strand
GCAAATATTCTCAAGCAGCAAGGGGTAGATGTACGGTACGCTATTCATCCAGTCGCTGGACGCATGCCTGGACACATGAACGTCCTTTTGGCGGAAGCAGACGTGCCATATGATGAAGTCTTCGAGCTTGAGGAAATCAATAACGATTTTGCTGGGTGCGACGTCGCGTTTGTAATCGGGGCAAATGATGTAACCAATCCAGCAGCCAAAAAAGATCCTTCGAGCCCCATCGCTGGGATGCCGATTCTGGATGTTGAGAAGTCCGATACTGTATTATTTGTGAAACGCTCTCTATCACCGGGTTATGCTGGAATTGATAACGAGGTTTTTTACGGCGATAAGACGATGATGTTGTTTGGCGATGCCAAGAAAATGGTAGGGGACATTATCAAAGTCCTGTAATCAAGAGATATAAAAACTATGGCAGGCGAACTATACGAGCTCTCAGCGACAAACTTGATCGCTCTCTACCGGGCCAAAAAAGCCTCTCCGGTAGAGGCAGCGCAGTCCGTCCTGAAACGCATAGACACATTGCAATCAACCTACAATGCTTTTTGCGTGGTTGATCCAGAGCACACGCTCCATGCCGCCCGTGAATCGGAAAATCGCTGGTCCAAGGGACAAACAGCGGGATTAGTCGACGGCATACCGACTACCATTAAGGATTTAATGTTATCCAAAGGTTGGCCAACCCTGCGAGGTTCAAAGACAGTCAATCCTGATCAAGATTGGAACCAAGATGCACCAATCGTTGCCCGCATGCGGGACCATGGTGCAGTATTCGTGGGAAAGACCACGACTCCTGAGTTTGGTTGGAAAGGTGTTACAGATAGTCCGCTTACGGGGACTACTCGCAATCCATGGAACCCTGCCCGTACTCCTGGAGGTAGTTCAGGTGGTGCCGCGGTAGCCACCGCACTTGGTATGGGTACGCTGAATATCGGGTCGGATGGCGGCGGCTCAATTCGCATGCCAGCCGGGTTTTGTGGGATTTTTGGCATCAAACCAACGTTCGGAGTGGTGCCCGCGTATCCTCAATCAGCCATGGGAAATCTTTCCCACCATGGCCCGATGACCCGCACGGTAACAGATGCTGCTCTTATGTTGACCGTGATCAGCGAACCAGACCCGCGCGATTGGTTTTCTGGACCTTATCGGATGATTAATTACCACGAAAATCTTCAACAGGATATCTCCGGCCTACGTATCGCTTATAGTCCGACTCTAGGGTATGCGACAGTTGATGAACATGTCAGTAGCATGGTCGAACAATCGGTACGTCGGTTTGCGGAGCTTGGTGCCGAGGTTGTGGAGGTGGACCCCAGTATAGAAGATCCAATTGAGGCGATGATCACCTTGTGGTCAGTCGGCCTTGCTGTCTTGATTGACGGAATCCCAAAGCAGAAGCACGATCTGATGGATCAACCAATTCTTGCTCTTGCCGAACAAGGACGCAAGTGCACCTCGTTGACAGTGCGTAACGCGGAAAAAGCCCGGGAACAACTAGCCGTCAAAATAAATCTTTTCCTAGAGGACTACGATCTGCTCATAACCCCCCAACTACCTCTCACCGCCTTTGAAGCCGGAAACGAGGTGCCACCTGGAAGCGGCATGACCAGATGGTGGGAATGGTCCCCTTTTACATACCCCTTTAACCTCACCCAACACCCTGCCGCAACAGTGCCGTGTGGGCTAGCCAGCGACGGCTTACCAGTATGTCTTCAAATAATTGCTTCGCGATTTAACGAACATCAGCTACTCCAGGCATGTAAAGCCTACGAAGAAACACAGCCGTTCGTTATGCCCACAATCGCTTGAAATTCGAACCATGACATTGGGAAAAGTGAACCACCGGAGAATCCTTCCTCCGGAAGGGCCATCGCAACTTCTCTACTTAATCCATTCAAAAAAAGATTAAAAATTACTTGGTAAAGCTAAATTATCATTCTTCTCGCATGGCCTTTTTGCGAGCTAATTTTCTTGCACGACGAATAGCTTCAGCCTTTTCTCTAGCTCTTTTTTCCGACGGTTTTTCAAAAGAACGCCGCATTTTCATCTCACGGAATATTCCCTCGCGCTGCATCTTTTTCTTCAACGCACGTAGGGCTTGGTCAACATTGTTATCACGTACTAGAACTTGCAAATCAGATGTTCTCCTATTTCTGTCGCACAACCGGCTGGGCCTGATACCACATACTGCCCGCCCTGTGAAGTGAATTGCTCTTCACCTAGGAATTCTCAATTAATTATAATATGTCCTTTATGACGTAATTTCACGTATGACATTGACTACACGTACATTGAAGGACTCAAAAATTTCATTTTTACCTATTTTTTGAGCATTCTTGTGATCAGATTGGTCTCTCCAAAAGGTGACCCCCGCCTCGTCGCGCCAACGTGATACTGAGACGAATTTGTTTTCATCAACACAACTTTGGAACCTCTCAACTCCGAGAAAGCCATCAATTTTTTCCACCTCGGGTTGCAACTTTTTGGCAAATTTAAAATATGCCTCTTGTTTTCCTTGCCTGACCGTAAATTCAAATACTACCATTATCATTGTTTCCAACTCCGCAACCTAGACTAATCCACTGCACGTGGTTCTTTACCCGTACATTAAACCCCGTCATATTACTCTTATGGCGATACTAAAAATAGCTCGTATGGGACATCCGGTCCTCAAGGGGCGAGCGGAAGACGTGGCTGACCCCACAACGAGCGAAGTTCAAAAACTCATCAGTGACATGCGGGAAACCATGGCCGATGCCGGTGGCGTTGGCCTAGCAGCTCCCCAAGTTCATGTTCCGCTTCGACTGGTTATATTTCAAATTCCGGCAACGCGCCTGCATCAAGATCCAGAGGAAAGAGAGGAACCTGTTGAACAGGTCTTAATTAATCCTGTCATTCAGCCTTGCTCAGAGGACCTCGAGGTTGGATGGGAAGGTTGTCTATCGGTACCTGAACTTCGCGGTGCAGTCCCTAGGCACACTCGTATTCATTATCAAGGGTTAGACGAGAAAGGCGCTCTAATTGACCGAGAAGCGTACGGCTTTCACGCACGGGTAGTACAGCATGAATGCGATCACCTAGAAGGAATTCTTTACCCTATGCGAATGACAAACCTAACCAGCCTGCATTACACATCAGAAATGCGTTTCAATGCAGAAACATTTTCAGTATCCGAGGACTCTTGAAGAGATAATGCTTCCGCCAAGACTTGTATGTCAACGAAAACGTATTCTTCGGTTTTTCCTCGCCCGAGTGCCTTCGGAGGGGTGGACAGAAAGCGCTCTTCAATCAGCTACGATTGATGCCGGCTACGAGGAGACGATGGCACGTCGTGCCTTTCCAAGAGGTGTTAACGATCTGGTCTCCACATATTTATCGGAAGCGGATGTGGCCATGTTGGCAGGTCTCAGGAAATACAATCTCGGCGCGATGCCAATTCGTGATCGAATAAAAACTGCCATCAAACTACGAATTGAACAGAACAGCGAACACCGAGAGGCCATCCGCCGCCTGATCGCTCTGCAATCAACGCCTCAGTATTTGGCGGAGGCGCTATCTGCATTGCACAAGACAGTAGACAGCATCTGGCGAGCCGCAGATGATAAATCAACAGATTTTAACTTTTATACCAAACGAGCGCTTCTGGCCGGCATATATTGCTCAACGACCTTGTTCTGGTTGAACGATTATTCCACTGGGTCAACCGAGACGTGGCACTTTCTCGATCAGAGAATTGGTGATGTCATGAACTTACAAAAAATACGTGTGAATATTGAAGAAAAGCTCAAACGTCTGGAGCCAAGAATCGCAAAGTTCTTCCAGATGCATGCCCCGCGCACCTGAGTTCGGGCTATCCAACGTTATATTACGTCGCATTGGGAGTCAGTGGCTTCAGCCGGGTCACGTGCCCCATTTTCCGTCCAGGTCGAATATGAGATTTCCCATATAAATGCAACCTTGCCCCCGGTTCCTCCAGATACTTCAACCAGTCATTAGCCGCGTCACCAATTAAATTCTGCATTTCGGCATCAGAATGGCGCGTGGTATCACCAAGAGGTACACCACAAATTGCCCTTACAAGTTGCTCAAACTGACTCGTCACGCACGCATCGATAGTCCAGTGGCCCGAGTTGTGTGGGCGGGGTGCGATTTCATTGACCAATAAGCTGGAGTCATCCTTTAAAAACATCTCCACGGCAAGAATTCCGACCAAATCGAGCGCGTCGGCAATCTCACGAGCAATTCCGCACGCCGCTTCTGCCACATCGCGGCCGATACGTGCAGGAGCAATCGTATGTTCCAATATATAACATCGGTGACAATTTTGGACCGGATCGTATACTCGGGTCATACCATCGCCCGAGCGCGCGACAATAACCGAGATTTCACGATCAAATGATACCCATTCCTCGACAATTCCTGTTTTGCCTCCCATTTCATCCCAAACAACAGAAGCCCGATCACTCGAATTGACACGCGTTTGGTTTTTCCCGTCATAGCCAAGACGAGCGCTTTTTAGTACGCCCGACCTATTGAGCGAGTTGAGAACTCTCTCCAATTCTACAGCATCCCGCACAGGCCAATAAGGAGTAGTCGCAATACCAAGTGACGAAATAAAATTTTTCTCTAAAATACGATCCTGCGAAATTTCAAGCGCACGGCTGTTTGGTCGCACAGGCGTAATTGGAGAAATTGTGGAAACAGCAATACTAGGAATGTTTTCGAATTCAAATGTCACGACATCCACCGACTGAGCAAACTCAGTCAACCGCGCCAAATCATCGTACGAGGCCGTCGTAGAAACATCGCTAACCTGCTTGGCGGGAGCAAAGGGATCCGGGCAATAAATATGAACCCGGTATCCGAGACACGCGGCAGCCAATCCAGTCATGCGACCCAACTGACCACCACCGAGTATTCCAATTACTGCCCCAGGCTCCAGAGGCTTTACAGATACTTCTGGCATCAATACTCGCTTCTAGGAAGTTGGCGAGACAGGATGCTGAGCCACAGCATTGGTCTGTTGCAATCGAAAATTCTTTAGTGCCTTGGCCACCTCGGGGTCAAAGAGCGCAATAACAGATGCAGCTAGCAAAGCCGCATTTGTTGCACCTGCCACACCAATCGCGGTCGTCCCCACCGGTATTCCCGCTGGCATCTGAACTATCGACATCAAACTATCGAGACCACTCAGAGTGTGGCTTTTTACCGGCACCCCAAAAACCGGCAATG
>CAJWOI010000221.1 GCA_913044255.1 uncultured Alphaproteobacteria bacterium | reverse complement strand
CGGGAATTTTAGGATATTTCTTCCAGCTACTCGTTCTGACGAGATCAGGACCTTATGGTCCCGGAGCAACAATCCGTAGACCCTCAAATTTTCCGGTCCGGTCACTGTTTTGGGTAGCCCACAGCTGCAAGTGCTTCCGCAATTTCTCCAAGAATTTCTGGATCGTCGATAGTAGCCGGCACGCGGTAATCTTCGTTGTCGGCTATCTTTTGCATTGTCCCCCGCAAAATTTTACCGGACCGAGTTTTAGGAAGACGTTCAACCACAACCGCTGTTTTAAATGATGCCACGGGCCCGATTTTATCCCGGACCAGCTGCACCGATTCGTGGACGATTTCCTCGGGAGGTCGGTTTACGCCAGCGTTCAACACCATCAGTCCCAACGGTACCTGCCCCTTGAGTTCATCATGCACTCCCATAACTGCACACTCGGCAACATCGGGGTGCTCCGCCAGAACTTCCTCTATCCCGCCGGTTGAAAGCCGATGACCCGCGACATTGATGATGTCGTCGGTTCGTGTCATCACCCAAACATATCCTTCGTCATCGATATATCCCGCATCACCAGTCTTGTAGTAGCCTGGGTAATCCTCCAAATACGACGATACGTAACCTTCGTCGTTCTTCCATAATGTTGGCAGGCATCCCGGGGGCATTGGTAATTTTACGGAAAGTGCACCGATAACCCCAGGTTTGACCTTGTGGGCCTGCTCATCAAGCACATGAAGGTTGAACCCGGGGGCTGGTTTGGTTGAAGAGCCGAATTTGACGGGCAGTGCCCCGAGGCCGAGAAAATTGCTTGTGATAGACCAGCCAGTTTCAGTTTGCCACCAGTGATCGATCACGGGCGTCCTAAGATGCTGTGCGGCCCATTCCACAGTGTCGGGGTCCGCCCGTTCACCTGCCAGGAATAGCGCTTTGAAACCAGTCATGTCGTAATCAGCCAGCAACTTGGCGCTGGGGTCTTCCCGTTTGATTGCACGTAGAGCAGTCGGAGCGGTGAACATTGTTTTTACTTTGTGATCTGCGATTACTCTCCAAAACGCCCCTGCATCTGGTGTGCCTACTGGCTTACCTTCGTAAACTATGGTCGTACAGCCCTGTAGTAGTGGTGCGTATACGATGTAGGAATGACCAACCACCCATCCTACGTCGGAGGCGGCCCAATAGGTTTCACCGGGTGAGGTATTGTAGGTGTTGGCCATGGTCCATTTAAGGGCGACCATGTGTCCAGCGCTATCGCGGACAATTCCCTTTGGAACACCGGTGGTGCCGGAGGTATACAAGATATATACGGGATCGGTAGAGGCCACTGGAACGCACTCGTGTGGTTGGGCATTTCCAACCGCGTCACTCCAGTCTATATCCCGGCCCGGTTTCAGGTCGGCAGGCCCTTCCTCGCGCTGCAGGACTATACAGTGTTGGGGTTTGTGTTGGGCGATCTCGATCGCTGTGTCGAGAAGTGGCTTGTAGGAGACAATTCGTCCCGGCTCAATACCACAACTGCCGGCCACAATAATTTTGGGTTTTGCGTCATCTATTCGTGTTGCAAGCTCGGGCGCCGCGAATCCGCCAAACACAACCGAGTGGATGGCGCCAATCCGTGCGCATGAGAGCATTGCAATTACGGTTTGAGGCACCATGGGCATGTATATTAAAACACGATCACCTTTCCCAACTCCCAGTTTACTTAAGGCGCCAGCAAATATTGCGACCGCCTCTCTCAGCTCAGAGTACGTGAAACGTTGCACAGTGTTTGTGACTGGGCTGTCGTAAATTAGTGCCAGACGATCTCCATAACCTTCATCATCGATGTGGTGGTCCAGAGCGTTGTAACAGGTGTTGACCATGCCACCTGGAAACCAACGATAGAACGGAGGGTTTGAGTGATCGAGTACCTTATCCCATTTCTTGTACCAGTGAATTTCGTTCGCAGCTTCCTCCCAAAATAACTCGGGTTGGCTCTGGGCTTGGGCATAAGTCTCGTCGTACCGGCTCATCGTGATTTGCCTATCGATCATGCGTGTTGTGTTCTAGTTTGTTGCCAGTGTGCGCTAAACTGACGCATTTTTGAAGCTTTGCTCTTGGCAAGTCATTTGTTCGCCCCACTCGGTAGCAGGGAACCGTTTTTGCCATACCCAGATCAGCCAAGCTTTGTAAAAGCTCGGACAGTTCAAATGGGTCCAAAACAAAACCGCCCGGCGAGGAGCTGGGCGGTTCGGTTTTTGATCGTACTTTGGTTGGGGATTATCTCTGTTGACCCATAAGATGCATCAACATTATGAATAAATTGATAAAGTCCAAGTACAACCGGAGAGCACCCATAATTGCTTTTTTCTCAACAATTACTGCCCCATCTCCTTCGTAATATTGTTGTTTGATGCTTTGGGTGTCGTAGGCGGTGAGACCCGTAAATATTAGGACGCCGATCACTGAAATCGCGAAGTGTAATGCGCTGGACGCGAGGAAAATGTTGACGACCATGGCAATTATCACACCCAGGAGCCCCATAAAAAGAAACGAACCCCACGAGGCAAGAGATTTTTTGGTGGTATAGCCATATAGACTCATGGCGCCAAATAAGGCGGCTGTAATGAAGAACACGCGAGCGATGCTAGTGCCGGTGTACGCGATGAAAATCGAGGACATCGATAGGCCCATAACTCCAGCGAACGCCCAGAATAAGGCTTGCGCGGTTGCTGGCCGCAGCTTTTGTATGCCAAAACTGAGTACAAGGATGAAAGCGAGTGGAGACAACATGACTAGCCAACTCAGGGCAGTGCCATGAATCGCCTGCATCATGGCTGGGGAGGTGGCCGTGAAAAATGCGACTGCACCTGTCAACGCAAGTCCCAGCCCCATGTAGTTGTACACCTTGAGCATGAAGGCCCGCAGACCTTCGTCGATTTCTACCGCGCTGGTTGCTCTGCCTTGTGCGAACGTGTCAAAACGCTGTTGAGCCATTGGTAGTATCCTCGCTATACCAAGCATTATTGAAGTGTTTGCAACCTAGTTTATATGGTCACAGCGGTGTTCGGTTCAAGCAGTTCTTGAGATCTTTGAGTGGAGCAAAATAGCGGCCGCTGGTGTGGCCAAGGAACAATTCTTGGCTGAAACTGCTGCTTTGGCCATGCTTCTTGACCCGCTTTGGTCCACCGGTCAGGTTATGGGGGCTATAAACGTGCCATTAATCGGATGAAAAATGACTGATCCAATGCTTACGGGGACACCGGTTCTCGATGACAAAGAACTGAATCCAGCCCTTCTTCCAAGTTACTTTATCGATAGTGATAATGCTGCAGTGCGGGCATTTGCGGAAGGCATAGCGGAAACGGGTGAAGGCGATATCGAGCGCGGAGTGCGTCTCTATTATACCGTACGCGATTTAATCCGGTATGATCCGTACGATATAAACTGCACGCCGGAGGGTTTTCGCGCTAGTACGTGTCTGGAGCGCGGCCGCGGGTTTTGCATTACGAAAGCTGCGCTGCTTGCGGCGAGTGCACGTGCTGTTGGCATAGCAAGCCGTGTAGGATTTGGTGATGTCCGGAACCACTTGGCAACTCCCAGGCTAATCGAATTCATGGGGACGGATGAGTTTGTGTTCCATGGATACACAGAGTTGTTTTTAGATGGCCGTTGGGTCAAAGCCACCCCGGCGTTCAATTTAAGCCTGTGCGATCGATTTGGTGTACTACCATTGGAATTTGATGGCCGCGAGGACTCCTTGTTTCATCCATATGATGCAGCGGGACGGAGACATATGGAATATGTCCGTCAGCGCGGTTCTTACGACGAAGTACCATTTGATGAAATCATGGCGGCCTTTCGCAAGTTTTACCCGAAGGCCATGGAGCAAGAATTCAAAGTACAAGGTGCCAATTTTGAAATTGAGGCGGGGCAGGCTTCAAAGTCGAATGAAGAGGAGGGACTAGAGCAGCAATAGGGCCGGGAGCGTCTCGGCGGTTTGTCTGTCAGGCGCTTGCGGTTTCGACGTGGACGCTGCAAAGTTCTGTGTCATTATTTGGCGAAGATAGTGCTTCCTTAGAGACCGAAAATATGGCCGATGTGGACAGCTTACGAGATCTAATTGTTTCGCCCGGATGCTCAGTGGCACCCGGAGCATATGATGCCTGGAGTGCGCGGCTTATCGAACAGGCAGGCTTTCCGCTTTGTTATCTCACTGGTTTTGGGGCATCTGCTTCCCATTTGGGAGCTCCGGACATCGGTTTGATTACGGGAACCGAAATGGCGGATCTTGCGGCCCGTGTTGCCGAGGCTGTATCGATCCCTGTCATCGCGGACGCCGACACCGGATACGGCAATGCTCTCAATGTTCGTCACATAGTGCGAGCTTATCGTCGCGCTGGGGTCGCCGCTATGCAGCTTGAGGATCAAGAATTTCCAAAGCGATGTGGTCACCTGGATGGCAAGCATTTAGTAACGGCAGATGAGATGGTTTCCAAGATAGAAGCGGCCAAGGACGAAGCGGCGGATGCTTTGTTGATTATAGCTCGTACCGATGCCCGAGCA
Organism: uncultured Alphaproteobacteria bacterium; assembly: GCA_913044255.1. Classification (GTDB taxonomy): domain Bacteria; phylum Pseudomonadota; class Alphaproteobacteria; order UBA7887; family UBA7887. The sequence continues at coordinate 717 of CAJWOI010000221.1, read as the reverse complement.
GTCCTCGGGTTTGAGGAAGCGCTGGCGCGGGGACATGCTTATGAAGAGGCAGGCGCTGACATTTTGTTTATAGAAGCGCCTCGCAACCTGGACGAACTTGAGCGAGTGGGCCGGGAGTTTCCGAAGACACCTTTGTTGGCCAATATTGTTGAGGGGGGGGAAACACCTTATTTGTCGGCTGACGTGCTTGGCAAAATTGGATTTGCAGTTGCAATCTATCCGATTACCACTCTTTTGGCCGCGACTGGGTCTATAAAAAAAGCTTTATCCCAAATGCGCGATGACGGCGGTGTCGCCCTCGAGCAGTTGCCGAATTTTTCTGATTTGCACGATGTTAGTGGCCTAGATAGCTATTTGGATGATGCGCGCGGGACCAACGCGAAGGGGAAGCCGTGATATCGGTCCGCTTCTTGTTTCTGACAGTTGTTGGCCTGATTGCGTTTGGAGTAACAGCCGATTCCGCTACCAAGATTCGTATTACTATGCAGCTGCCAATTACGTCGCCGTTGAGCCAGAATTTGGTCAGTTTCAAGGAAAAAGTGGAAGCTGCGAGTGGCGGTGATTTACTCATAGAGATATATCCGGCGGCACAACTGTTCACTGACAAAGAGGTGCCGACGGCCGTCGCGTCGGGCCAGATCGAAATGGGTTCTGCAAGTTTGGTGCGATTTGCGGGTACAATACCCGCAGTTGATCTTCTTTCTGTGCCGTTCCTTT
>CAJWOI010000220.1 GCA_913044255.1 uncultured Alphaproteobacteria bacterium | reverse complement strand
GATGGAATAGGGCCTGAGGTCATGGAGTCTGGCCTGAAGTGCCTTGACGCCGTGGCCAAATACATCGGGTTTGAGTTCCTTGTGGAGCGTTTTCCTTGGGGATCGGGCTATTATCGTGCTCATGGACAAATGATGCCAGAAAACGCGCTCAAAATCCTGCATGGTTTCGACTCGATTTATTTTGGGGCGGTAGGTGATAACGAAATTCCTGATGATGTCACGCTTTGGGGCCTCCGGCTGGTGATCTGCCAGGGATTCGGCTTATACGCAAATGTACGACCTGCCGCCATGTTGCCCGGCGTCCGTAGCCCGTTACGTGAGGAATTATCTAATAAAATAAATTGGGTGATGGTTCGAGAGAATTCCGAAGGGGAATATGCCGGAGTTGGAGGCAGGAGCCATCGAGGATTTGCTGAGGAGGTCGCAATTGATGCATCCTTGTTTAGCCGTGTCGGGGTAGAACGAATTCAACGTTTTGCCTTTGACCTTGCTCGCACTCGTTCAGAAAAACACCTGACATGCGTCACCAAATCAAATGCCCAACGCTTTGGTATGGTTCTATGGGATGAGATATTCGTCCAGCTCGCGCAAGAGTACCCGGATGTTAGAACGGATAAGGTGCTCGTTGATGCGGCCACGGCTCGCATGGTTCTGAATCCTAGCTCGCTTGATGTAATTGTTGCGAGTAATTTACATGGCGACATCTTGTCGGACTTAGCGGCGGCTTTGGTTGGTAGTTTAGGAATCGCGGCTAGTGGCAATTTGGATCCAAGTGGCAACAACCCTTCAATGTTTGAACCTGTTCACGGATCTGCACCTGATATCGTTGGTTCAGGTATCGCAAATCCGATTGCAGCGATATGGTCCGGAGCAATGATGTGTTCACATTTGGGTGAAAAAGTGGCGTCGTCGCGACTGTTGGCAGCAGTCGCGGAGGTCGCGAAGGCCAATGAAGTCTTGACCCGTGACCTTGGCGGCGCCGGGACTACGGGGGATGTTACCCAGGCTATCATAGATGCCCTTGAACGTGATGATCTCGATTTAGAGGGCTTTAATAGAATTGGAAGTTGATTGAATCAATCGGTTTCCATCACCAAAAAAAAAGGTCGATACAAGGGTTCAGTTTGTAGGGTCCGTTATTTCAGGAAATGACAATTTCTGGGAGACCAGATCGGCGAGGGTTAAGGAAGCTGTCAGGCCCGGTGATTCAATGCCATACAAATTTATTAAGCCGGGTATTCCGTGATCGTGAGGCCCTTGAATCATAAAATCTCCTGCCGTAGAGCCCTTAGGGGCGATCTTGGGCCTGATGCCGGAGTAACCAGGATGGAGCGTGTTATCCATGAGTTTAGGGTAGTACTGGCGTATTGCGGCGTAGAAATTTTCTGCCCGTTTCGGATCGACGCCATAATCGATTTCGTTGATCCATTCAACGTCTGGGCCAAAACGCACGGCACCCGACATGTCCAAGGTCACGTGCACTCCAAGGCCCCCGGGTGATGGAACCGGGTAGATCAACCGGGAAAAAGGACTGCCGCCTGTAAGAGTAAAGTAACAGCCTCGGGCCAGGTAGAGGGGTGGAATGGTCATGGGGTTGAGACCAGACATTTTTCTAGACACGGACTGCGCACTAAGGCCCGCGGCATTCACTACGATATTTGCAGAGATGCTGAATTCTCCCCCCGATTCTTCCACAAAAAGTTTTATCTTCCCGTCCGTGATTAGGCCCCGTCGGACTTGGCTGTTAAATGCAACCACCGTTCCTCGGTCCTCGGCATCTCCCTGATAGGCGAGCATTAGGCTGTGGCTATCAATTATCCCCGTTGAGGGTGAGAGGAGACCCCCTTCGCTTTTAATTTCTGGTTCAAGCGCCCTGACTTCGGCTTGGCTTTTCCATTCTAGGTCATCGACACCGTTTTCAGCTCCCTGGGATTTTAACGCACCTAGGATTTCTTTCTGAGATCTGTTGGTGGCGACGATCAATTTACCGATCCGTTTATGTGGCACACCGTGCATGGCGCAATAACGATAAAGTCTCTCTTTTCCCTCAACACAAGCTCGGGCTTTGAGGCTATCGGTCGGGTAATAGATTCCGGCATGAATGACTTCGCTATTGCGGGAACTAGTGTGCGTTCCGACGGCGTCTGCAGCTTCAAGAACTATTACTTCATGTCCAGCCAAGGCCAGTCGTCGGGCAACTGCAAGCCCAATCACCCCAGCTCCAATAACTACGCAGTCTACTGACGCACTCATTTTGGCATTATGAGTAAATGCAAGGGTAAGTGCTCTTATCGGTACTTTTGAATGTTGTCATTGATAAATGGTAACTGATGTTGGAACTGGCCATCAATCTATACTCACAAGTTTGCGTTAGGCTGCTGCGTTGTCTTAGAAAGAGCTTGGCTCGGTTTCTGTAGATGCTTAAAGCGGTCAGCAAATAGTGCAAGGGCGGTAAATTGTCGGGCTAAAATGCTGAAATAAGATAAAGTATAGTAGAAGTTGGTGTCATCAGGAGTTGGTAGGTTTTCGGTCAATGACAGCAAAGCATAATAAAAATGTGCCTGAAAAAGCGGGGACTACCGAGATCGAAGCATTTTTGACGAAGGTTGCGCAGACACCCTTTCGTCCGGAGGGGAGAGAACACGGGCGTTTAATTTTCGCACTTGATGCTACCGCCAGTCGAGAGCCAATGTGGGACGTTGCATGCGACATTCAGGCGGACATGTTCTCTGAGACAGCTTCGCTGGGTCGCCTTAGCGTGCAGTTAATCTACTACCGCGGTTTCGGGGAGGTGAAATACGGTCCTTTTACGGAAAACTCTTCTGCACTGCTCCGAGACATGGTTGGGGTCTATTGTTTGGGTGGGCGCACCCAAATTGGCCGCATACTAAATCATGCCTTGACCGCGCATAGTGAGAGACGTGTCAGTGCATTGGTCTTTATCGGGGATGCTTGTGAGGAGGATATCGAAGAATTATGCCATACGGCTGGCGAAATGGGCATGCGAAATCTCCCAGTATTTATATTTCATGAGGGGGAGGATGTAGTCGCGAGACGTGCCTTCCAGCAAATCGCCCAAATATCGGGTGGCGCTTACTGCCAATTTGATTCAGGGAGTGCTAAGACGCTTAGAGATTTGCTTGGAGCAGTGGCCGTATATGCAGTTGGGGGTCATCGGGCATTAGAGGATTTTCACAATCGCGCTGGACGTATTCTGCTGCGCCTGACAGCCAAGAGCGGGTGGTGAACTGGTCAGCTTGCGATGACTTATTTGGCCATCGGTGCTGGGTTTGTATTGTTACTTATGGTAGGCGCTCGCTTGTTTTTGTCTGCAGACCTTGTTTTGCTTGCAAAAGTTTTACGTTGGTCGTTAATTTTGGGCGGCCTTTTTCTCGCGTTTTTTCTTATCTTGCGAGGGCAAGCTCTGCTTGCCGCCGCTCCAGCCGCTGTCGCGGCTATCGCGTGGCGTGTATTGCGCGTTGTGCCTATGGGACTCTGGTTTCGATTATTTCAAATTGGGCGTGCCAGATCTCGACAGCGTCGGTACGCAGGAAGCAGGAGATCTGGTGCGGAATCTGCAGAAAGTTCTACTGTAGAGTCAACGTGGCTCCGCATGAGTCTCGACCACGCGACGGGTGACCTTTCTGGTGAGGTGGTGAAGGGGAGTTTTTCTGGGCAGTCGTTGGACGAGTTGGATGAGAAGGCGCTTCATCGGCTCTTGGAAGAATGTCGGGCGGATGGTGCTTCAATGCAGTTATTGGAAAATTATATGGATCGGAGGTTCGGGCCGGCCTGGCGTGAAAGTTTTGCGGGAGAGGGTTCTGCGTGGAAGGCCAATAATGATGGTATGGATTGGAATGAGGCCTATGAGATTTTGGGTCTAACCCCTGAAGCTAGCAGGGCAGAAATTAAGGAAGCCCATAAAAAATTGATGCTAGGGAATCACCCTGATCATGGCGGGTCGCCCTATCTTGCCATGAAGATCAATCGGGCTCGCGATGTTTTGCTCGATGATTGAGTCGTCTTAGGTCTATGTCACGCATTGAAGGTAATGATAAGGATTGATCATTTTTCATGTTGGACATCGGTGGTGATTGACGGGTGCCGGTGTGCTTCGTATACAGCCGCTCGTGCGTCCCCTTCGTCTAGCGGTTGAGGACACCGCCCTTTCACGGCGGAAACACGGGTTCGATTCCCGTAGGGGACGCCAGACCTTCTTTTATTTAACCGTTGGTTGTTGTTCTTCGCTTATTTTCTGCCGGGCTTTTGAAACTTCTTCTTGGCTCATGAGAGGCTGCAAGATAGTCAAATTTCTTTCCGCCGTTTTGCTACCCTGCTTTCTAGCTCGGAACCACCAGACATAGGCGGACACGTAGTCCTGTGGTACGCCTTGTCCACTGGCGTACATGAGTCCAAGGTTCTGTTGTGCATCCATATGACCTTGCATTGCAGCCATCCGGAACCACTTTACAGATTCAGTCTCATCTTTTTCTGCGGCTTTTCCGCTGCGATAAATATAGCCAAGTCGGGCCTGAGCACCTGAATGGCCTTGTTCGGCAGCTTTGTGCCACCAGTGCACCGCCTCCTTATAGCTTTGCTCGATTCCGTAGCCGTAAAAATACATTGATGCCAGACTGTCTTGGGCAAGATAAAATCCCTGTTGCGCGGCGAGTTCGTACCATCTTATGGCTTCCGTATCGCTCTGGCTTACGGCGGTGCCATTCGCGTACATGCGGCCTAAGATAAATTGTGCTCTGGCGTTTCCCTCCATCGCCTGGGGCTGCAACTCTTGGAGAGCCGTTTCATAGTCCGCTCTTACATAAGCGGCTTCCCCTGCCTCCATATCGGCCCATACGGTGGTGGGGGCCAGCAGAGATAAAGTTCCGATTAGTGCGACCAAATAGAACATGATCGACGCGAGCTCTCCTTACTATATTGAGAGTGTGAGACCGCGATCTGCAAGGGCGGTTTTTGGTTGCCGATCAGGGATTATGCCAATGACGCATTCCCATTTACTCAAATTAAGGACATTGGGCGTATTTTACATAAAATGTTGGGCAAATATCTTACGATATTGCAAAATATTTTTAGGAACTTGTGATGATTATCACATAAAATGTGTGTTGCTTTGGTAATAATTGGGCCAAGCGGTGATATTATGGTCCGGGTCTTATTCGGGCATTTGTGAAAGGCGTTTTTCGTAATGGGCAAAGAGGGTGTATATTCTAGAATATTGCTCTCGAGGAGGTAGGTTATTATGAGTGATACATTTGAAGATGGCGGACCAGGTACGGCGGGGG
>CAJWOI010000219.1 GCA_913044255.1 uncultured Alphaproteobacteria bacterium | reverse complement strand
TCGACCCCGGCCGCTTCGATCTGTGCGACCTCAGGCTCCTCTAACAAAGTGCCAGAAGAGACCAATACTTTATCATCCGATGGATCAAGGACGTCCACTGCGGTAGTCCGACCCAGCACTCGCTCCGAAAGTGGATCAATAATTTCCCCACCGTCAATAATCGCACGTACGGTCAGACCTTTGGCAGTCCCACAATCTTCCTCAGAGATAATCACATCTTGTGCAACATCAACTAAGCGACGCGTTAGATAACCTGAATTTGCGGTTTTCAGAGCTGTATCCGCCAAACCCTTACGAGCACCATGGGTTGAGTTAAAATACTCCAACACCGACAAACCTTCTTTGAAGTTTGAAATTATCGGAGTTTCAATAATTTCACCAGAAGGTTTGGCCATCAAACCACGCATCCCAGCAAGTTGCTTCATTTGAGCAGTTGAACCTCGAGCACCGGAGTGAGCCATCATATAAATTGAATTGATTGGAGCCAAACTATCAGACTCTTGGCTGGTATCAGCGCCTGATATTTCGCGCATCATCTCATCCGCGACCTGGTCGGTACATTGCGACCAGGCATCAATTACCTTATTGTATTTTTCGCCTTGCGTAATTAATCCCTCAGCGTATTGGCCTTCGAATTCCTTAACTAAGGCTCGAGTTTTATCTACTAAAGCGTCCTTCGTTGCCGGCACCACCATATCGTCCTTGCCGAAAGAAATTCCCGCGGAGCAAGCGCGGCTGAACCCAATCTGCATGAGCTGGTCAGCAAATATAACTGTCTCTTTTTGCCCGCAGTGCCGGTACACTACGTCAATTACCTGACTAATTTCCTTCTTTGTCAGCAATTTGTTGATCAACGAGAACTGAATCATAGGGTGGCGAGGCATAATTTCGGATAACAACATCCGTCCCGGGGTAGTGTCCGCCAGTAAAGTTATTTCTTCGCCAGCCTCGTCATAAGTTTTGATTCGAGCTTTTATATTGGCATGAAGATGAACCGCCCCCATCTCTAGCGCGTGTTTAATTTCTGATACAGTACCAAACGCTTTCCCGTCGCCAGGCATTCCAGCACGACTGTAGGTCTGATAATACAGGCCAAGTACGATATCTTGAGTTGGCACGATGATCGGCTTGCCGTTGGCGGGGCTCAAGATGTTATTGGTAGACATCATCAAAACTCGCGCCTCGAGCTGTGCCTCCAAAGACAGAGGCACATGTACCGCCATCTGATCACCATCAAAATCCGCATTAAACGCAGCGCAAACAAGAGGATGTAGTTGAATGGCTTTGCCTTCAATCAATACTGGCTCAAAAGCTTGAATGCCAAGTCGATGTAGGGTGGGGGCCCGGTTTAACAAAACTGGATGCTCGCGTATCACTTCCTCCAAAATGTCCCAAATCTCTGGCCGCTCCCGCTCAACCATACGCTTTGCCGCCTTGATGGTCGTAGCGAGCGCGTAGGCCTCGAGCCGCGCGTAGATGAACGGCTTAAATAACTCAAGCGCCATCTTCTTAGGAACACCACATTGGTGCAGTTTAAGCTCAGGGCCCACTACAATAACTGATCTCCCAGAATAGTCGCAGCGTTTCCCGAGTAGATTTTGTCGAAATCTCCCCTGCTTACCCTTAAGCATATCTGCCAGAGATTTTAGTGGCCGTTTATTCGCTCCAGTGATAATCCTGCCGCGGCGACCATTGTCAAACAAAGCATCGACTGCCTCCTGCAACATCCGTTTTTCATTGCGCACAATGATGTCGGGAGCACGGAGCTCTAACAATCGTTTCAGGCGATTGTTCCGATTGATAACCCTCCGGTATAGATCATTAAGATCCGACGTTGCAAATCTACCACCATCCAGTGGAACAAGTGGCCTTAACTCAGGCGGAATAATGGGAATTACTTCAAATATCATCCATTCTGGGCGATTTCCTGAGTTGATGAACGCTTCAACTAACTTCAGCCGTTTTACAAATTTTTTACGCTTCGCTTCGGAGTTGGTTTCAGAAAGATCCGTCCGCAACTGTACCCGCTCTTCCTCCAAATCAATCCCTGAAAGAATCCCTCGTATCGCTTCGGCACCTATGCCAGCCGTAAAAGAATCAGCACCATGCTCATCTATCGCACGGCTATATCCATCTTCGGTAAGTGTCTCATGTCTCTCCAGTGGAGTTAAACCCGGCTCAATAACAACATAGTTTTCATAATACAGAATCCGCTCGATTTCCTTGAGCGTCATATCGAGTAAAAGCCCTATTCGAGACGGCAGTGATTTAAGAAACCAGATGTGCGCAACGGGAGCAGCTAATTCAATATGCCCCATGCGTTCTCGGCGCACTTTTGATTGAATCACTTCTACCCCGCACTTTTCACAAACAATACCACGGTGTTTCATGCGCTTATATTTACCGCACAAACACTCATAATCTTTTATCGGACCAAAGATTTTAGCGCAGAAAAGGCCCTCACGTTCGGGCTTGAACGTCCGATAATTTATCGTCTCAGGCTTTTTAACCTCCCCATACGACCACGATCGGATTTTCTCCGGGCTTGCGATCGAAATTCGAATTTCATCGAAATCTTGCGACGCACTGATCGGCGTGAATACGCTCATCAGATCGTTCATTGATCTCTCCTATCTCTCGGTCGTTTTATCAGTCGACGTCTCTAACTTGGCAGTCGTCAGCGAGTTTGTTCAGTCGACCTTTCTGAGGTCTACATCAAGCCCTAACGCCTGGAGTTCTTTCACCAAAACGTTAAAAGACTCTGGAATGCCAGATTCAAACGTATCGTCGCCACGGACCACAGATTCATACGCCTTTGTTCGGCCGGATACGTCATCGGACTTAACGGTGAGCATTTCCTGTAGGGTATAAGCAGCGCCATACGCTTGAAGCGCCCAAACTTCCATTTCTCCGAAACGTTGACCGCCAAACTGTGCCTTGCCACCCAACGGCTGTTGGGTAACCAAGCTATACGGCCCAATAGATCGGGCGTGAATTTTGTCATCTACTAAGTGGTGCAGTTTAAGCATGTAGATGTACCCTACGGTTATTTGCCGGTCGAAAATTTCTCCCGTCCGGCCGTCAATCAAGGTTGTCTGACCGCTTCCATCCAACCCGGCCTCATCAAGCATCGCCGCAATATCATCCTCATGAGCACCATCAAAAACTGGTGTCGCGATTGGCACGCCGCCGCGCAGATTATTGGCTAACTCAAAAATTTCGTCTTTTTGAAATTCCTTTAGCTCCGTTGTATCAGTATGCTTTCCATAGATTTTTGTAAGCTCCCGACGAATAGGTTCTTCATTGTTAGTTTCAATATATTGATCAACCAATTTTGATATCCTGGCGCCAAGCGCATGCGTTGCCCAGCCCAAATGAGTTTCCAAGATCTGGCCTACGTTCATACGAGACGGTACACCTAACGGATTCAACACTATGTCAACTGGCGTACCATCTTCTAAATGGGGCATATCCTCTATCGGAACGATACGAGAGATCACCCCTTTGTTTCCATGTCGTCCAGCCATCTTATCACCTGGCTGAATTTTACGTTTAACGGCGACAAAAACCTTCACCATTTTAAGTACAGCAGGTAGTAAATCATCGCCACTCTGAACTTTTTCTACCTTCTCTTCAAACCGCGCCTGAAGGCGTTGCCTGGCGGCATCAAGCTCTTTTTTCAGTGATTCAACATTCGCCATCGCCTTTTCTTGCTTAAGCGCAAATTGCCACCATTCCCTTGGCGCATATCTGTCCAAAACGGACTCCGTGACTCGGGAATTAGGGGATACATCCTTCGGCCCCGACGTAACAACACGATTAATTAACAAATGCCTCAGTCGATCATATACATTACTCTCAATAATCTTTCGTTCATCGTCTCGATCCTTAGCCAGACGATCTATCTCTGCACTCTCGATCGCAAGCGCACGCTCGTCCTTGTCAATTCCCCTTCGAGAGAAAACACGAACTTCCACCACGGTCCCTGAAACGCCAGGCGGAAGCTTGAGCGATGTGTCGCGCACATCCGATGCCTTTTCACCGAAGATAGCACGAAGCAATTTTTCCTCTGGCGTCTGAGGAGATTCACCTTTTGGGGTAATTTTACCGACGAGAATGTCACCTGGACTGAGTTCTGCTCCTATATAAACAATGCCTGCCTCATCCAAATTCCTTAGTGCCTCATCGCTAACATTCGGAATATCTCTTGTAATATCCTCCGGCCCCAACTTCGTATCGCGCGCCATAACCTCGAATTCCTCAATGTGGATTGAGGTGAAAACGTCATCGCGCACGATACGCTCAGATAATAGGATTGAATCTTCAAAGTTGTAACCATGCCACGGCATGAATGCGACCAAAATATTGCGACCAAGTGCCAACTCGCCCAGATCAGTCGATGGTCCGTCTGCCATAATATCTCCAGCCTGCACTGTGTCCCCAACCGAAACGAGCGGCCGCTGATTTATGCAGGTGTTTTGATTAGACCGCTGAAATTTTAGCAAGTTATAAATGTCTACCCCAGTTGTTGACTCGTCGTCATTTTCTTCCACCCGTATCACAATTCTCCGAGCGTCAACCTGATCTACAAGACCCCCACGTCGAGCGACTACAGTAGCTCCTGAATCTATAGCGACGACCTCTTCCATACCGGTACCAACAAGCGGTGCTTCGGCACAGATAAGGGGCACTGCTTGGCGCTGCATGTTTGACCCCATCAGCGCCCGATTGGCATCGTCGTTTTCCAAGAAAGGAATTAATGCTGCAGCTACAGACACAAGCTGCTTGGGCGAAACATCGATATAGTCAACGGACTCAGGCGCAGCCATCACGAAATCACCATCGACCCGGCAACTGACAAGATCGCTAGCGAGTTTTCCCGACTTAGTAAGTGCCGCGTTGGCTTGGGCGATCGTGTATCGACCTTCATCCATCGCCGAAAGATATTCGACCTCCGCTGTCACTTTTCCCTTAACCACCTTGCAATACGGACTCTCTATAAACCCATATTGGTTGACACGAGCGTAGGTTGCGAGGCTATTGATAAGGCCAATGTTCGGACCCTCGGGAGTTTCAATTGGACAAATTCGTCCGTAATGGGTTGGGTGTACGTCACGAACCTCAAACCCAGCCCTTTCACGGGTTAGACCGCCGGGCCCAAGTGCAGACAACCGACGCTTGTGAGTAATTTCCGACAAAGGGTTCGTTTGGTCCATGAATTGCGACAACTGTGAGGAACCAAAAAATTCACGCACGGCGGCGGCGGCCGGTTTAGCGTTAACGAGATCGTGCGGCATCGCCGCATCTATTTCCACAGA
>CAJWOI010000218.1 GCA_913044255.1 uncultured Alphaproteobacteria bacterium | reverse complement strand
CACTTGGACATCCTATGTTCAGGTTTATTTCATCGTAGCCCATCTCCGCACCACAAACGGCAGCTTCAGCCAAGGCCGCCGGCTCGCAGCCTCCTAACTGCAATGCAACTGGATGCTCCGCCGGATCAAATTTATAGACCCGTTCTGGATTTCCGTGGATTACGGCATCAGCAGTAACCATCTCCGTGTAGAGCAAGGCACGGCGCGAAATCAGCCGTAGAAAGTACCGCTCGTGGCGATCGGTCCGATCCATCATCGGCGCAACACAAATCCGGTGGTCAGTCATGTGCTGTTATATACATTATGAGTTGATCTCGCGCACCAACAGCCAACAAAGTTAGATGCGATTCCTCCTGTCCAAGGTTACCAGTATAACCAAAAATAACATTGGTATCTTGAACTATAAACTTAGTATTTATTATATCATTCTGCCTGGATCTTGCCGCGCTCGATTACATAAAGATGGTCAACCAGGCTTGAGGAATATCTGGAATCGGATTCAGCAAGCAAAACCGATAATCCCTTTTCTTTCAACTTCACTAACACATCGACAAGGCGTTGGGCCAGTACAGGCGCCACACCTTCAAAGGGTTCATCGAGCAACAAAAGAGATCGCGACACCATCAGTGCGCGGGCAAATGCAGTAAGTTTCTGTTGCCCACCACTCAATTGGATAGCCTTACGGCCCGCGAACGCAGCGACTTCAGGTAGTAAAAGATAAATTTGATCAAGACGTGTTCCGCTATTGGGCAGAGTCGTTGCCCACGCCGGCAACAATATATTTTCCTCCACTGTGAGCCCGGGAACTAAACGACGATCTTCAGGCATGTAACCGATACCAATATTGGCGCGCCGATGGGCCGGGATTAACCCTAAATCAGCATCGTCAAAGATCATTTTTCCTGCGTGAGCACCAACGAGCCCCATCACACTTCGCAGAAAAGTTGTTTTTCCGGCGCCATTGCTGCCCACCAATCCCACCATGGCATGGCGGGGTACATTAAGCGAGACCCCACGAAGCACTTGCGCAGCGGCAATGTTGACCTCTAAATGTTGGACTTGGAGCAGCATCGCTTAACCGAGTTTGGCTGGTGGCTCTCGGCCAATTACTAGCTCTCGAACTTTTTCGTCATTGAAGACCTCAGCAGGTAGTCCATCAGCGATAATTCTCCCATCAGAGAAGGCGATGACGCGATCGGCGTAGTGGGCAACTACTTCCATATCGTGTTCAACAAACAACACTCCAACTTCATTCTCAAGGAATACATCCATGATAGTATCCATCATGAATGCTTTCTCGGCAGAGCTAACGCCGCTTGTCGGTTCATCCAATAGCAGTACGCGAGGAGAACCCACCATAGCCATGGCAATATCAAGCAACTTACAAACCCCTTGCGGCAAAAAGCCCGCATGCCGATCTCGGTAGTCCCCAATCCGGTAACGCACTAATATACTTTCCGCAGTGTCTATCGAATCCCGAGTAAGCAGGGGGCGCCAGATACACTTCCCCTTACCCTCATTAATACCAAGGGCAATCAAGATATTGTCAAAGACTGTTAGTTGCGGAAAAATTTGCGGGATCTGAAAAGATCGATGAATTCCGAGGCGGGCTATTGCGCGCGGCTCAAGAGCGGTAATGTCACTTCCTTGATACCGGATTACACCTGAATCCGGTTGAATATAACCAGTCACTATGTTCAAAAATGTGGTCTTGCCAGCACCATTTGCGCCAATGATTCCCAACACCTCATTCGTGGCGAGAGACAAACTTACATTCGACGCAGCCAACACAGCGCCGAAGCGTTTTTCGATTCCGATAGCTTCCAGAGCCGTATTCACGTCTGTGCACTCTTGCGATTGGCATTCGCAATTAGTGACCAGATACCGCCAGGCAAAAACATAATAACCAAGAGGAGGGTTGCCCCAAGCAACATTTGCCAAACGTCGGGAGCGTATTGCAGTGCGTAGGTGCGAACCAACTCAAACATAGCCGAACCAAGAAATGGAGCTGCCACATTTCCTGTTCCTGAAAGGATCGCCACAAAAACAAACTCTCCAGAACGCGTCCAGTAGACGGTGTCTTCTGGTGTGACGTGACCAATTAAAAGCACGGTAAGTGCTCCACCCATTCCCGCTAAAACTGCCGAAATTAAATATTTTATGACGATAGCGTGTTTTACCGAGGCGCCTAAATAACCTACCCGCACCTCATTTTCTCGGATCGCCTCCCCTATATAACCCATCGTGGATTTCAAATAGCGATTCACGAAAAGAGCTGACCCACAAGCGAGTACGCATATCATACCGTAGAGTATAAACGTGACCCGCGAACCAGCTGAGGATGGGACATAACCAAAGTAAGAAGGTACTGTCACACTAAAGCCATCGGTACTTCCAAGAACGGCACTGTTAACAAGTACGCCGAACAACAGCATGGAAAATGCGAGATTTAAAAGTGCAAAGAAAATACCCCGATAGCGGGCCATCATGAAGCCTAATACCGAGGCGACAAGACCTGCTGCCACTATGCCCAAAAGAACTAAGACAAAAGCGTCTGAAATACCAAGGAAAACTGAACCTAACGCAGCTCCGTACCCCCCGAGACCAAAATAAAGCCCATGGCCAAAGGAGACCAAACCAGCGCGCATGATCACCATTAAACCAAGTACTACCAAGCCGTTGGATAAAGACATTGCGATCATGTTCACTACCCACCCAGGCAAGACTGGGTGAACCCCAAGCAGCAAAACTAGTGCAATGGCCAAGCACCAAGCAGTGAGATTTCGATTGTTCATTGTAGGCAGTCAAATTTTCCGCAAAACAGCACTGCCGAATATGCCGTACGGACGGATTAGTAGCACCAAGGTCATTACTCCAAAAACAATAAATAGCTCGGCTTGCGGCAAAATATGAACGGCGGTTGCCCTGCCAAGACCGACTATTAAGGCTCCGACGGCGGCTCCCTCTATGCTACCCAAACCACCTATCACCACCACTGCAAAGGCGAGTACAATGACCTCAACCCCAATCCCCGGTGACACAGAAATCAATGGCGCCGTAAAGCCACCGCCAAGCGCCCCCAGCGCTGCGCCAATGATAAAGGTGATTGTAAAAACTCTTCCCACGTTAATGCCGAGTGTTAACGCGAGCTCACGATCATAAATAACCGCGATCAGAAGCTTGCCCGGCCGCGTCCGATTAAGCCCCAACCAGACCAAAATACCTACCACCAGCGCCAAGAGTATTAAGCAAAGATCGTAGATCACAAACGGCAAACCCATTATGGATAAATTCCCCAATAAATACCGTGGTTGGTAGGGCATGTAAGACTCAACACCCCAGGTGAGCTTCATAACATCTTCCAAAATTAAAAAAACGGCGTAAGTCACCAATACAATTACAACTTCGTCGCGACCATACGTGAACCGCAACAGCCCACGTTCGATGATAAAACCAAAAATCACCCCAACACCCATAGCCGCAACCAATATGATCAAATAACTCCCAGCTCCCGGATACCCGAGAAAGAAGTATTCACCGATCAACCAGGCCGATGCATAAGCACCAAGCGCATAGAAGCTACCGTGGGCGACATTTAAGATATTCATAACGCCGTAGATCAGTGTAAGACCAATGCCAATTACAAACAGCCATGAAGCATAAACAACACCATCGACAAGAATTGCAACAAAGCTCAACATTGAGGCACTCGTACTAAATTGATAAATCGTATCTACGGAATACAAAGCCAATAAATTAAGGGCGAGCGCTAAGCGCTCGCCCCAAAATAAAAGACACTCCTGTCTTTTAGGTTACATGGCGGTTCGCCGTTGGAAAAGCCACAGGATGATGCCAATCGCAATCAAGCCGACAAGGCCACCATCACCAAGTTGCTGGATCAACGCAATTAAATTACCAACGATGTCACCAGTGATGAAGCCGACCATGCGACCAAACAATATTTGAAGCAGTATACCAATTGCGACTAGGAGCAACCCGACTTCAATAATTTGGCCGAGCCACATTTTAACTGTATTTAGCATTTACGTTTCCTTTCCACCTGGCCAGGAAGATACTGTTTAACGCTGGCCGATTCTGGACCGAACGCTCCATAAAAACGCGAATTATTAACGTTTTTTCGCGCCTAACCCCACAATTAGTGGGTAACGTCATCGATCGCACAACATATTGTCCAATATGTCAAGAAGCCATTTCTGGGCGTGGACCGTTAACCAAATGAGTTCGTCAAAGTTTCCAGGCGGTAAGTGCGGTCAGGTAGGTCGCGATTTGGGAACGTTCAACCCTAACAAAGCCTGCAAAATGCAACAGTTCGTCCTGTTCCTCGGCCGTCGGCACGATATTGCCCCAAATCAATTCGTTGAACGCCGTCTGTATTGCCAGGTTATACTCTCGCGCCGCCAAATCGGCACTCCTCGACGGGTAGGTTTCATCCAAAATAAGCATAACCCCCCCCGCCTTTAAGGCCTTACACGCCCCAGCGAGCACCTCGCCCCGTACTTCCAATGGCAGTTCGTGCAGTACCTCGCACATGGTTACTGCATCAAACTCATCTTCATAAGCGACCTCACTGCCATCGGCCAACACCACTGACACTCTATTCTCAAGACCCGCTGCAACTATGTTTGCTTGGGCCTGCTCAATACCATGCTTATCCACATCAATTCCCACGCACCGGCACGTGGGATTCGCGAGTGCCACTTGGATTAAGAGCCCACCAGTTCCGCACCCAACATCGAGTATATTACCTCCTGCAGCCAGGGTTTCTGCCACGCCATCGACTGACGGCAACAACTTGTACGCGATTAGTTTGTGAAACCCGCTAATCATTGTACCGATCTGGGCAGAAAACTCGGGCCCGTGTTGCTGAAACGTGAAGACCTCACCTGATTTAAAAAATTCCGGATAACGACGAAAATCATCCGTATAGAAGCCCGTAGCAGCAAGCGAATAGTCCGCGATATAACGTGGGCTATCCTTGTCGGCGAGTAACTGATCCATATGTGGAGCCAGCCGTAGGTGTCCCGTCTCATCAATGTGTATCAGAGAGTACGCACAACCGGTCTTGCACCATATCTCCACGTACGGAGCATGCAGTCCGAGCATGTGAGCAAGCCGAGCCGCCGTTATGCCCTCGGTCGCCTTATTTATCGCCTCAAACAATCCCAGCTCGGTGCCGATGGCGATCAAATGAACGGCGTGAAAGCCCTTAATATAATCCCAAATCAAGTCCAGTTGTTGCTTCGGTGTGACGTCTGGCTGATCGGTCATACTAGGGCCCTCGATTCTCCTTCACCACGTATA